>JALGUK010000316.1 GCA_029820875.1 Candidatus Zipacnadia bacterium | reverse complement strand
GGTACAAGTTTGAGTACAAGATAAATCAGAAGAAGATCGAACTCATGGAGCGGATATATCGGGATGACAATGTTCGCCTTGAACTTGCGGACACGGAGGTGAAGTCGCGCTGGCTGCGGATCCCCGGGGAAAGAGCCAGGCATCCATTCTTATCGCGTTTAACCGACCGAGAGCTCCAAGAGTTGGCAGAACTTTATTTGTCCCAACCCCGCTACCATAGCATGCGCATCTTTGGTGTAGTGGTGGACAAACGACACCTCCACCCGTATATGAACAGCGACAGGCTACACCGGAAGGCGTACGAGCTTCTCATCGAGCGAGTAGAGTGGTTCATCAAGAATCAACACCCGAAGCATCGCGCCCTGATGATTGTGGACAACACGAGCCGCCAAATGAACCGGTCCTTGGCAATGAAACACAGTTACTTCCAGCGGGAGGGTACTTCATCTGGAAGCAGAATCGGCCATATCGTCGAACTGCCTCTGTTCGTGGAAAGCTACCTCTCCAACGGCGTACAACTTGCCGACTTGTGTGCTTACAATATCTACCGAGCCTTCAGGGACGGCGACCTGGACTATCAGTACTTCACCAGAATCGCGCCGAGTCTGTACAGCGCTCCGCATCGTGCTGTCATGCAGATCGAGGGCCTAAAGGTGTTCCCGGACGAGAGCCCTCTTGTGGAGCTTGCGAAGGAGTTGGGCAGGCGGAGAGAAGTTGGGCGAGGAGATCAATATCAATGATTGAAGCCCGGCGGGGCGAACCCTATCAAGCCCTCAAGGGGCACCGGGCAGCAAAGGTTGAGCAAAAACTATCAGTGTTAGTATACTGTCTATCGGCTTCTGGTGTCAATAGTTTAAACAAATGCTTGGGATTGGAAGTTCCTCCGGCGAGGTCATAGCAAATGCCCCAACTGCCTCCTGACTCTCACAGCGAGCTGGAAGCGGATGCTCACGGCGTTCGCTCCGCCGCGATGCTGATGATAACCACAATCGCCCTTGCTGCGTTGACAGGGGTCATCAGAGACGCTGCCATTGCGAGACAGTTCGGCGTCGGACTTGAGGCCAGTGCGTACTTCCAGGCGTTCCGAATACCGTCCTTTGTTTATTTTCTGATTGCCGGCGGAGCGCTGCGCACCGGTTTCATTCCGGTTTTCGTCACATTTATGCAACGGGGCGAGTCGCATAAGGCCTGGCGCACGTTCAGCGCGCTCCTTACAGTATTAATCGTGATAGCCGCGGCCATCGTCGGGCTGGGTATGCTCCTGGCGGAGCCGCTTAGCCGCATGATTGCTCCAGGGCTGGGTGACGAGGGTCAACTGTTGTGCGCACAGCTCATGCGGATAATGTTCCCGGCCCAGGTTTTCTTCGTCGTGGGCGGCCTGTTGATGGGCACGCTCAATGCGATGCGACATTTCCTCGGGCCGGCTATCGGGCCGATCCTTTACAATATCGCAATCATCGTCGCAGCCTTGGTGTTTGCGCAATGGTACGGGATTTACGCGCTGGCGGCAGCGGTCGTAATCGGGGCGTTCCTGAACACGGTGCCCACATGCATCCCGCCGCTGGTCCGGCTGGGGGCGCGCGCACTTCCGGCCGCTGTTTGACCTGCGGGACGAGGGCTTGCGGCGTGTGGTGCTGCTCGCTGCTCCAATTATTCTGGGCCTTGCGATTGCGGAAATCAACCTCCTGATTACCAGCGCGTTGGCCACTTCGGTCGGCGATTGGGGAGCCGCGGTCCTCAACAACGCGGACCGCCTCACGAAGCTGCCGATGCGGATGTTCGGGGCCGGCATCGCCATCGCCACCTTCCCGACACTCGCGATGCACGCTGCTGCTCAGAAGCGGGAGCAGTTTGTACATGTCCTCTCGGACGGACTGCGTAATATGATGTTCCTGGCCATCCCGGCGGCCGTTGCAATTGTGGTGCTGCGTACGCCCATCATCCGCCTGATTTTCGAGCGCGGCGAGTTCACGGCCGAGGACACGCACCGGGTGGCGGTCACTACCGCCTACTTGGCCATCAGCATTCTTGCCATGACCGCGCTGCAGATAGTGGCACGTGCATTTTACGCGTTACAGGACACTAAGACCCCTGTAATCGTCGGGGCAACGGCCGTCGTCGTTTGCGTTGCGCTTGCGTTGGTCTTGATACACCCACTCGGCGTCGCCGGTCTGGGGCTTGCAATCTCGATTTCCGCCGTGTTCAATGTCAGCCTGCTCGCCTGGCGGCTCAGGCAGCGCCTGGGTTTGATGGACGGGCGACGTATGGCTGTTACGTTTGTTAAGGTGTCGGCTGCATCCGCGGTAATGGCGGTCGCCGTGTGGCTTGCAGCAGTCGGGAGCGAGGAACTGCTGGGTACGGCGGGTTTTATGGCCCGCTTTGGAGTGGTCGCGATTGCAAGCAGTGTCGGCGCGATTGTTTACTGGGGTGTTGCAATGCTTCTACATATCGAGGAAGGACGCGCCGCGCTTGAGATGGTGACGCGGCGATTCGGTAGGACACGTAGCAGCGACCGGTGAATACAAGGTCCTGTACATTTAGAAACGGCTGGCTTGACCGAAATGATTGATAATAAGTTAATCCGAAACTTCAGCATAATCGCCCATATAGACCATGGGAAATCCACCCTGGCCGACCGCCTGCTCGAGGCGACCCACACCGTCTCGGAGCGGGAGATGCGCGACCAGGTCCTCGACCAGATGGACCTCGAGCGGGAGCGGGGAATCACGATAAAGGCCAGCGCCGTGCGCCTGGAATACAATGCCAGGGACGGCAACCGTTATATCTTCAACCTGATAGACACTCCCGGCCACGTCGACTTCACCTATGAGGTCAGCCGCAGCCTCTCGGCCTGCGAGGGCGCATTGCTGGTGGTGGATGCTGCTCAGGGCGTCGAGGCGCAGACGGTGGCTAACGTCTACCTCGCCGTCGGCCAGGGGCTGGAAATCATCCCTGTAATCAACAAAATTGACCTGGAAATGGCTGACCCGGAGATGGTGGTCGGTGAGTTGAACGAAATGTTCGGCTTCCGGCGCGAGGAATGCCTCTTCACCAGCGCCAAGCTCGGTATAGGGATTGATGAGGTCCTCGAGGCGGTCGTCAACCGCATTCCGCCGCCGGATGACCGCCCCGGGTATCCCACCCGTGCGCTGATTTTCGATTCAATCTACGACCAGTACCGCGGGGTAATCGCTTACGTCCGTATGCGCGATGGGCAGATACGCCCGCGGATGCCGATTCGGGTGATGTCCACCGGAAAGGAATTCGAGGTTACCGAAGTCGGTGTCTTCCGGCCAAAGATGACGCCGGTCGAGGCGCTGTCGGCCGGCGAGGTGGGATACGTCGTTGCGGGCATGCGTGACGTGCGCGACACTCGCGTCGGCGACACGATTACCTCAGCCGAGAATCCGGCCGCCGAGCCTCTGCCTGGATTCGTGGCGGCCAAGCCCATGGTTTTCTGCGGGCTGTATCCCATTGACAACCACGACTACACCCTTCTGCGCGAGGCTCTGAACCGATTGGCCCTTAACGACGCGTCGCTAATCTACGAGCCTGAATCTTCCGAGGCGCTCGGGTTCGGCTACCGGTGCGGGTTTCTCGGGCTGCTGCACATGGAGATTGTCCAGGAGAGGCTCTCCCGGGAGTTTGACCTTGACCTGGTGGCGACTGCACCGAGTGTCGTGTACCGCGTGGTTCTGCGGGATGGGAGCGTCATGGAGATAGACAACCCTGCCAAGCTTCCGGCGCCTGACCGAATTGAGCGTATAGAGGAGCCGTTCGTCCATGCGACCATTTTGACGCCAGAGAGCTTCGTCGGCCCCTGCATGGAGCTGTGCCAGAGCCGCCGCGGTGAGTTCAAGGACATGCAGTATCTGGTCGGCAAGCGCGTTGCGCTGGAGTACAACCTTCCGCTGTCTGAGATTCTGATGGAGTTCTTCGATACACTCAAGTCGCGTACGAAGGGCTACGCATCCCTTGATTACGAGCACATCGGCTATCGGCCGTCGAAGCTGGTTCGGATTGATATTCTGATAAACGGAGAGCCTGTGGATGCCCTCTCTATGATTGTCTTCGAGGAGACGTGCCAGCCGCGGGCGAGAGCGATGGTCGAGCGCCTCAGAGATGCACTGCCCCGGCAGCAGTTCGAGGTGCGTGTACAGGCGGCGATAGGCAGTCGGATTATCGCGAGCAGACGGGTCAGGCCCCTCAGGAAGAACGTAACAGCCAAGTGTTACGGCGGAGATATTACCCGGAAGCGCAAGCTGCTCGAACGGCAGAAGGAAGGCAAGAAGCGCATGAAGCAGATTGGGCATGTACAGGTGCCGCAGGAGGCGTTCCTCAGCATCCTGAAGGTGGAGTGAGGGATGACCGAATGGCTCCCCAAGCCGAAGAGCTTTCTCTGTATATCCACATCCGCCCCTATTGCGACTTCAACTCCTATGCGGGCCTTGCTTCTCTGATTCCTGATTACCTCGATGCAACGGTCCTCGAGTTACGCAGGGCTATCGCTGGCAACAATCTCGCCGGGCCCCCTCTTTCCACAATCTACCTCGGCGGCGGCACGCCGTCGTTGCTGTCCGCTGAGCAGGTGAGCCGATTGCTCGGAGCGGTCCGGGAGTGTGTGCCGGTCATGGCCGATTGCGAGATAACCGTGGAGGCCAATCCGGGCACGATTGATGCCGCGAAGCTTGCAGGATATGCGGAGACGGGTGTGAACCGCTTGAGCCTGGGGGTTCAGGCGTTCGACGATAATGTGCTCGCCTGCCTGGGACGAATCCATACGGGCGAGGAGGCCGCAGAGGCCGTCGCACTGGCCGAAGAAGCGGGTTTTACCAACATCAGCATTGACCTGATGTGGGCCGTACCGGGCCAGACGCTCTCAGAGTGGTGCAG
>JALGUK010000315.1 GCA_029820875.1 Candidatus Zipacnadia bacterium | reverse complement strand
CGGCGCCGTCTCGCGGACGAGGAAGCGGCCCTTGTACGCCTCGCCCTTCCGGCCGGTGGCGTAGTGGACGGTGCCCGCCAGGACGGTGACGTCGTGGCCGGCCTCGGCCCAGTACCGGGCGAACTGGTTGAACCGGCTCCCGCCGGCATCGCCGGGGGCGAGGAAGTACTGGTGGATGACGAGAATCCGCAACCGATTCGCCTTCGCGTGGTTCGGCACGGCCTTCCGCACCGGCGCCAGCCGGGTTCGCCGTCCCCCGCAACCGTGGGTACACGCTCAAGATATCTTATCCCACGCCCCTGGTCAAGCCATGGACACCGCGCCGGCTAACAGAACCTCCCCGGCAGGGCGGGCGTGCGCCGCGGAATTGTGCGTTGACACCTCCGAACCCCTCCTTTAGGCTATCGTCCACCCAGGAGGCCATGCCGTGAGCAGCAAGGAATCCAAAGAGCCAAGTGAACCCACTCCTGACATTACCGCAGTAACCGAGCCATCGCCTGGCGGCAGTCTGGCCGAATACGTGGACCATCTGGTGTCGCTGGATCTGCCTGCTCGGCTGTCAGCCAACGGCGACCAGGCCTGGGTGCCTGGCGAACGTGGGCACCTGCAGCGTCTGCCGGTCGAATGTACAGAGGTGCCGGATCCGGCCGAGGTGCGTCGGTTGCTGCGGCTGCGCGGCATCTGGCTCGTTAGTTACCAACTCCCAGCGGACGAGGCTCATCCGGCCAACTGCTTCAACTACGTCCGCAGGGACCCGGACTATAGGATCGAGGATTTGCCTTCGAAAGTGCGAAACAAGGTCCGACGCGGACTGAGGAACTTCACGGTCCGCCTGTGCACGTGGGACGAGGTGGTCGAGAAGGGCTTCCAGGCCTTTGCCGACACGGACGCGCGCCACGGCAACCTCAAGGCAACTCCGGCAGCGCTGCACCGCTACGCCGAGGCCCGGCGACACCTGCCGTTCTATGACATCTGGGGCGCGTGGTTCGAGGAAGAACTTGCCGGCTGGACAACCATCGTCAAAATTGATGACTGGGCCATGATCGAGGTCGGCCGCTCTCGAACCCACAGACTACGGCTCGCGCCTAACAACGCCATCCGTTACGTCATGACACGTCATCTGCTCCAAACCGAGCGGCGCGCCTTCGTCTCGTCCGGGGTCAGCAGCCTCCAGGAGGACGGACACCAACTCAGCATGCACACGTACAAGACGGGCATGGGCTATGAGGCCATCCCCCTATGCCGCACCTTCGTCCCTCGCACGCTGCTGTCGCCGGCGCTGACCACGCGCCCGGGCTCATGGACGGTTGAGAAGATCGCCGGGGTTTTCCCCAAACTGCGGATGCTCCGGAAGGCGGCGGGCCTGTCGCGGCTCCTGTCCGGTCGGGAAACGGAACCATTGCGTTGGTCTGACAGCGCTTCGCAGCACGAAGCCCGGTGACTGTCCCTACCTGCTCGTCGGTTCTTTCCATAGTTCGGCGTGGAACACGGTGGCCAAGTCGATGACACCGCACGTAATGTGCGAAATCATTTGTGTAGCCCAGTGAAGCGCCTTTCTATGCCAAGCATAACGGAAGCCTATTTCTCTGCGCCGGATGTCTACCTTGGCATATCCCGCACGAGATGCAGCCGTACGTATTGTTCTGGGTTCCCAGAAGGTCTTGTGATCGCACTCGACTTTACGTAGCGGGTCGCCTCCGAACAGTTGCTGGAAAGCCCCGGCCAAGCGAATAAAGCGATTTCGGTGGGGCACTCGAACATACACAATGCCGGGGGCCGACAGTTTCCTGTAAGCAATTCGGAGAAGCTCCATGGGGTCCTCAACGTAATACAGCACATCCATCATAGTAATCGCATCCACGCCTCCGTCTGGGATGTCATCGACGTCTAAACTGCGGTATACCGGGAAATTGCCCTTCTCGCGGTGGTACTGGAGCATGCGGGGCGCTCTGTCCACCCCAATCACAGACCAGCCGCGGGCCTTGAACACTTCTCCCAAGAGCCCGTAGCTGCACCCGAAGTCAACTACCAGGCCCGGAGGAACACCGGGTAGATCCTGCTCGAGGCGCGAGGCAACGCTCGCAAACAGCAGCGTTTTCTGCCATCGCTTGTGTTCGAGGTTCTCCGGCTGCACATAAGGTGCATAATCAAAATGTGTATCCGCCGCCGAGTTGCCATAGTCAGCATCCCGGAGTATCAGCCCGCAGCCCGAACAGCGCCAGAGACGCGAACCGCCATTTTCTGGGTCTCCAATCCCAAGGGGCTTGAACGAAGATATCCCCAAAGGTTTCGCCGAAAGAGGCCCTGCGCACACCGGACACTCTTCTGGACGAGTCGCCGGCTTCTTGCCTGCCGAGTCTTGCGGCATATGGCTTCCGGTCTTGATTCTGTGCCGTGTTAGGCCTAACCGGCGCCGCCTTTTCTGCCGGATTGCCGGAGGCCTCTGGCGAAGTCTTGGTACCCTTGCCTTTAGCGGCCCGCGCCGAGTTCCACGTACAGCCCATCGAAAGCGCCTGGGATGGCTTCTCCTTTGCGTGGCGGGCGGGCCTTTGATCGGCCGCCCCCCGTCGGCGGTTCGCTTCCGGCAGGCGAAGCTGTCTCAGGCCGGGGAAGCGCCGGTACCGCGCCGGAGGACACCTAGCCCTTCGGCGAAACGCTCACCGGCCACCCGGAGCGGACGCGGCCGGTCGAAAGAAACCGACAGCGCGTCCTCGGCGCGATCGCCGCTCAGCCGCAGGCCGCACGCGCGGTCCCGCGCTACCTCCGCGCCAGCGTCGTCACGTGCCGGGCATGCACTGAGCGCCAGGTCGCCATCCGGGCCGCGGCCTGCCGGCACGATGGCGGTCGCCATCAGCGCGGGGGTCCGGCTCCGCCACGCAAACGTCAGGCACGGTGCAGGTATTTTCGTGCCGAAGCCGCGGGATGTCCAGCCCTGGATCGGGTCGGTCCGGCCCTCGGCTGTTTGCACCTCG
>JALGUK010000314.1 GCA_029820875.1 Candidatus Zipacnadia bacterium | reverse complement strand
GGTGCTGACCCGCTATGCGGAACTGAGCGGCGGCCATGCCGTGCCGGGCCACACCATCATGGCTGACGTGTGGGATCAGCCCGACCAGTATGCCTGTGTGCTGATAAGCCTGGGTTTTGCCGGTCGGCTCTGGCGGCGTGAGGCTACGCCGGAGAACGTAGCCGATTTGCAGCGTCTGGCGGAGCGTTGTGCCCGGGTGGAGGCGTTGGACTGGGATGGCACTGGCTTGGATGAGAAGACAGTCAAGCGGTTTCGCCTGAACGCGGAGCGCATACGGCTGAATTTCGAAATCCAGGCGGCTCTCCTGCAGGCGCAGATGGCTCAAACGGAGATGAAGCAGGCCGCGCAGCGCGGGCAGGACGTTGCCGGCACACTGGAGCGTGCGAGAGCGGTGCTCGAAAAGGCTCGCGTCAAGGCGCAGAGAGTGCGCGAGATTATCAGCGCTCAGATACCGCAGGGGCTGATTAAAAGATGTGCCGATTATGAACTTGCCGCCAAGGTTGACGCGGCGCTTACAACATTAGGGGCCCGCTGAGGAAGCGTCCTGCCTTGCATAAGTAAGCGGACGATGTTATACTCGATTTCCCACATGAGCAAATAAAGAGCCTGAAATGCGGTGGGGGAGGAGACTGAGATCGGAATCACTTTGGCCCCAGTGCCGGGAAGTAGTGGGTGTAGGGCTGATCCCCCGAGCATACTCGCCTGCTCGCAGCAATTGACCCTCACAATGGTACAGAAACCACAAAAGAGGAGAGAAACTCAACATGCCGAGGAAGTTAATGGTTCTCGTCGTTGCAGCCGTTGTTGTCGGGCTGGTGTTTGGTTGCGCCAGGCGCAGCGTTACGATTAAAGGGCCTGAGGGGCAAAAGGCGACCGTGACTAAGAAGGGCGGAAAAGTCGTCGTCAAGGACAAGGAAGGAAAGGCGACAATTGAGAGCAGTAGCAGCGGCAAGAAGGCCACCATGACCATTGAGGGCAAAGAGGGCACGACCAAGATCGAAATCAGCGAGGATGTGGACCTTGCCAAGCTGGGTGTGGAGGCCTATCCGGGTGCGAAGATTGAAGGAGGCAGCACCTATTCGGCTGAGGGTGCGGAAAGCGGCGAGATCTCCGGCGTCAATATGACAACCCCGGATTCTTTCGATAAGGTTGCTAAGTTCTACAAGGACAAGTACGGCAAGGGCGCCAAACTTGTGCAGCAAATGGGCAATATGTTGATGATCCAGATGAAGAAAAACGGTAAGGTAGTCAGCATATTAGTCCAGCGCGAAGAGGGCGAAGACAAGACAACAATAGGCATCAGTTCGGTGTCCGGGGAGGACATGTAGCACGGCGGAACTGAGAAAAACTCGGGGGCGGCCAAGTGCGACCGCCCCTGAATTTCATGCAAGAGGCCATCAGTGGTGAGGCTGCTTGGCCCTGCGCTTCGCCCCGTCCAGCAACACCATATCCCCCTTGCCGACCCCGATGTGCTTGGCGAGTACGTCGCACTTGGCCAAAAGCAGGAAGAAGAGCGGTCCATCCATTTCGCTGTAGGCTTCGTAGTTGGCCTGCCCCTTGGCAATGATAACGTCTGCGCTCTCCCACGCCTGCCGCATCTGTTCGGATGTTTCCGGATACAGCGGCACCTCGATGACCTGCGCCGCTTCATTCAGCCCTGATGCCCGGGCGTCCGTGAGAACCGCATCATTGATGAACGGTTCGTTCTTGACTGCAACGGTGACGTCAACGTCCTGAATATCCTTTATCTGTTCGATAAGGACGCGGTCAAATACGATTTCCCCGGCGTTATCGGCCAGATAAAGGACCGTCCGCCCGCCGCTGAGCTGGCGGACGAAAGGCTCATAGTCGTCAACAGCGAAAGGGCTGCTCAATACCTCTTGCAATGTATCCTCCACATCGAACTCATGCGAGGCCACTCCGAAATCAATGATGTTGCCGGCTACGGCGATTTTCACCGCCGTCAGCAGCGGGTCATCCGCATGACGCACGAGCTGTTTGAGTCGGGGGTATAGAGCGAGAGCTTCGGCGTTGCACCGTTCCCGAACCGAAAGATATGGGTCTTGGCGACCGGTCAGTTCCTCCACCAGCCGCTGAGCGATGCGTCCAAGCGCCATCGGCGTCCCGCTCCAATCGGCCTCGGCGAGTTCGGCGCTGAGGGCCCTGAGGACTTGTTCGTGCACTTTCTCGTCGGAAGTGGCCAATCGGGCGGCGTTGAGGCCCTGCGTCATGACGCAGGGAATGCACTCGAGATACGTTCTCATCAGGTAGAATCCTTTCCAACGGTCTTCGGCCAATAAGTGGAATCTACGATGCAGGCGATGCCCGCGAAAAGGCGCCCCGGGCACCGAAGCTATTGCGGCAACTTCTCGACGATGGAGGTGAAAGCTTTCCGAATCGCCTCAGGAGCCGCTGAATCGGTGGGGCTGTGGCCCTGGTCGGTCAATTGGACCACCTCAGGTGCAATGGGAAGTCTGGCCAGGAATTGCACGCCCATCTCCTGTGCCATCTTTTCGCCTCCGCCGGTGCCGAAAATCGGGATTTCATTGCCGCAGTGAGGGCAGACGAAACCGGACATGTTCTCGATGACACCGAGGATAGCGACCTCGAGCTGCCGCGCGAAGTTGATGGCCTTGCGGCAATCATCGGTACTGGCCTGCTGCGGTGTACTAACCACGATCATACCGTCAATCTGCGGCAGCGACTGGGCGATTGTAAGCGGCTCATCGCCAGTGCCCGGCGGCAGGTCAATTATCAGGTAGTCCAGCTCGCCCCAGTCCACGTCGGCGATGAGCTGGCGGACGGCCATGCCCCGCAACGGCCCGCGCCAGATGATGGGAGTATCCTTCTCTTGGGTGAGAAAACCCATGGATATGACTTTGACGCCCGTAGGACTTACGATGGGCGCAATCAACTTCCCGTCTGGGGCCATCGCGGGTTTGCGGCCCTCCAGGCCCATCAAGAGCAGTGGCGAGGCCGACGGCCACGGTGGTCTTGCCGACGCCGCCCTTTCCGCTGATAATTGCAAACTTGTGCTTGATGGCGGCGGCTCGTTCGGCGATTCTCTGCTCCTGCTGCGCCATCTGTTCCATCCGCTCGGCCGTTTTGCGTTGCTGTTCGGCTGAGGACTGCGGATTGTCTTGCTCCATGGTCGCGCACACCTTTCATTATTGCCGTGCAAGTCTCAATTCCCGGCTGCCTCCGGAGCCAGCCCGTCATTTCCACTTGAGGTTGTCGTCGCCCTTCAGGTTGACGGTGTCAAGGCATTTCGCCAGTATCGGTTGACAAGCGGGCCGACGGTATTATGACACGTCACGCGGTCCTTGACAACCAGGGTGGTTACCGGAGCATCGGAAAACTGCGTAAAGAGAATGTCATGGCCCAGGCACAGGCCCATGATAACATTCAGTTGGGTATTGCAGGCATTGAGCACCAGCGCCTGACCGACGGGATTGCAGCCGCCGTTGACGGTGCAGGCCACGGCTTCCACGGACAGTCCATGACCCTCCAATATCTTCAGAAGCGACTGTGTTTCTTCGCGAAGGCCCACACAGAAGGCGACGCCGATTCGTTCAATCTGAAGGCGCGCGCAAAACTCAATCAACTCCTGGACACGGGGCCACTTGCGATAGCCGGTTTTCTCGACATCAGACGCCACCTCGGCGTACCGTTTCACCGTCGCGTCACCACCGCGAATGCGCTCAGCCTGCTCGAGAGCCTCGGGTGTGACTCGGCGGGGGCACAACTGTGGTGTGCTCTCAATGTCTTCTGCCGTACACGCGGTTCCCGGGCAAAAGGCACAACCCACCTGGGCCATCTACTTGTCCTCCTCAAACCAACATCGGGCAGGAATGATACCCGCCCGGCGAGTTGGCATGTTTTATAAAGACATCGTCATTGCTTACGAGAACTGGCGGCGGCCGGTTGCAGGGAAACGACTGTATCAACAGTTCGGTTCCTCAACCGACCGCTGCTACTTTCGGGGGTGATACCCGCCTCTACCACCAGCGCCTGCGGCCGATGCCTAAACCGATGCCTCGGCCCCGACCGGCACCCCACCAGGGCCAGCCGTATCCATAGTAAGGCCAGAAGCGGCCCCAGTAAAGTCCGAATGGACGGGCACCAAGTCCGTAACCGAGGGTCGGCCAGCCGGCCACCGGCGGAGCGTAGGCCGGCCTGCCCAACGTGGAATAAAGAGGGCCGCCGTAAGGAGCACCGTAGCCCAGGCCGCCCGTGTACAACCAACTGTACGGGTTGCACCATCCCCGAGCGCCTCCGGTCATCGGGCCCATTCCCATCGGCCCTGTTCCGTCCAAACCCGGCATAGATACTCACCTCCTCTGCTCCAGGCACACTGTCGCCCTAACTCGGTCTCGTCATTGTCTGTCCGCACTTCGGGCATTTTACCCTGTAGCACGGCACGCCTTGTTGATGCGGGACGGTTGTCCCGCAGTTGGGGCATACGCACTTGCCGCCCGGCCCCAGCGCGGACCCGCCCATGCGTCCCCG
>JALGUK010000313.1 GCA_029820875.1 Candidatus Zipacnadia bacterium | reverse complement strand
GGCGCGGGGCAATTCGGTTGGGGCTCCCATGCTCAGCGCAATTCCAACGGCCCCCAGCATCAGGGCCGGGGCTTCGGCAACAATGGCCGACACTACGGCCAAGGCCAGGGGCGTCGTGGCGGAATCGGCCCCAATGGTGGCCCCACCCCAACACCACCGGCAGGGTAAATAGTCAGAGCAATGACATACCAATGAGCCGGCTACAGACGAGACAGGTCGCGCCCTCTGACAGGGCGCGGCCGTCTCATTTAACGCATTGCAAACCTCGCTTCAGACAATTCCGCTCTTGAGGATGTCCTGGACGTCTATCACGCCGACCGCACGGCCCTCAGAGTCCACCACCGGCATGTTGTCGAACTCGCGTTCTTGCAGGACATGGACAGCCTCCGCCGCGAGGCGATCCTCCCGGATCGTCGTGGGATTCTTCGTCATGACCTCCCGCATCGGCAAATCCAGCACATTCTCACGCCACGAAAGGATGCGGCGCAGGTCGCCATCGGTGAATACGCCGACCAGCTTCCCGTTCTCATCAATTACGTTGGCGATGCCGCGCAGCGGCGAGTTGGTCATCACCGCCACCGCCTCGCGAAGCGTGTCATCCTGCGAAACCACGGGGTTTTCATCCCCGCCGTGCATAATCTCGGAGACTCGAAGCAGCAGCTTCCGGCCGAGGGCACCGGCGGGATGTACTCGCGCAAAGTCCTCCTCGGTGAAGCCGCGGCTGACCATCGTCGCAACCGCGAGGGCGTCGGCCATTGCCAGCATCGCGGTTGTGCTGGCCGTCGGAGCGAGACCTAGCGGGCAGGCCTCCCGCTCGACAGCGACGTTGAGCACCACGTCGCTCTCCTGGGCAAGGGTTGATTTCGGTCTCCCCGTCAAACTGCAGAGCGCAGCGCCCGCGCGCTTGATCATCGGGACGATCCGCAGAATTTCCTCCGTCTCGCCGCTGTAGGATAAGGCAATGACGACATCACGAGGGCGGACAACGCCGATATCGCCGTGGACCGCTTCGGTAGGATGGAGAAACACCGCAGCGGTGCCTGTACTGCGGAATGTGCCGACGAGTTTCTGTGCGATAGCGCCGGATTTACCCACTCCGGTTACGATTGCGCGACCGTCGCAGTCCAATATCAGCTTGACAGCTGGCTCAAAGCTCTCGTCGAGCCGCTCCGCCAGGCGAGCGACGGCTTCAGACTCGATCTCCAGCACCTGGCGGGCCTGATCGACGATTGGTTTGCTTGTCACTGCTTGTTGACCTCCTCGGCGGGAATGTCCTCCTCAGCTATGACTTCGACATGCCCGTCGACGAATGCGACGACTCGCCTGCCGTCGTGACGAGGCTCACTATCCATCAGCAGGATGGTCCTCGTTGGCTCCTGTATTTGTGCCACGTTCTTCCCCCAGAGGTCCTCGGGGTACACGTATCCGCTGCCCTCATCTGCGGCCATCAATGGGCAGCGCATGATGGCTGAATTCTTGACGTACGGCTCAAGCAACGCGGTCCACCAGTCCGCTCCCTCGACCGCATGAAATCGGCGGTCCATCGCTTGACATTGCGCTACGTGCTCCGGGTGTGGGAAACCGTCCCAATCCGACGCGAACATGAGAAACGCAAGCGCAAGCTGCTTCACGTGGACGACACAAAGGTCTGTTTGCGTGCCGATGTCTGCCAACCGCACCTGCCCGCCGATCGAGTATGCCAGCCATTCACAATCGCGTGACCAAGTCATCGTCGGGTGTTCGAGGCCGTGCATCGGAGCCGTCCGCACGCGTGCGCCCAGCTCGACGTTGTGCTCCGCCCAAGCAGCAGCATCCGCCAGTGTGGTCACGCGGAGGGTGAGGCCGTCATTCCCCCCGTTCGTGGCGCCACCAGAGCTTGAGAGGAGGGCAAGCTTGTCTCCTGAAGGCGACAGCGCGATACAGAGTGGAGCCTGGCCGACCGGCAGGTCGAAAATGGTCTTAGCCTCCTGCTGAAGGGGCCGATACCGCCACAGCGGAGCAGCAGCCCACCCAGCGCCTCGTTGCCCGACCAGGAAAACCTCTTCCCCGCCAGGGCCCACCGCCAGGCACGATGCCGCCGAGGGCACGAGGGCCATTCCGGGCACACCCGCATCAGCGGCGAAACCGGCTGTGCCAACGCGCCACACATACAGATACGGCGGCCCAAAGACGTCCAGCAGCGCCGCTGCGCTACCGTCCGGCGACCATGCAAAGGGCATGTTGCGCCATCGCCAGGGCGTGAGAGGGAAGGCTATGGGGTCGCTCAGGAACTCGGTCTCGCCCGCCTCTGGATCGATGCGTGCCAGGCGGCAGGTCGTCATCCCCTGCTCATCCACTTCCAAGATGACCAATTGAATGCCCTCATCGGTCCACGTAAGGTAATGCGCTGCCGCTCCGTTCAGCGGCATCTCCCGACCTTGCCCCCCGTCGAGATCGACGATGGATAGCTTTGTGGTGCCTGTTCTCCCGGGAGGAGGCCCATGTGCGTCCACGTAAGCAATGACGTGCCCGCGCGGGCCCCAGCAGAAGTCCGTTGCGCGGCCCTGTTCGGGAATCCGTCGGATACTGCCCGCACCGATCTTGAGGACGCTGATGTACGAATCGTTTCCAGGGCCGCGCCTTTCCACCCAGGCAAGGTACTGGCTATCGGGCGAGAAAGCCGGGGAATACTGTCCGTAGTCCGCCGCCGGTTGATCACTGAGGATCGCCAACGATTCAGCGGCAACAGATGCCACTAGCGCCAGAATACCTACCAATGTCAGAACGCCTGTGCGTGCCACAACACTCACCCCGCCCGTCCTGCTGTCGTTCGCTCGTCAATCCAACTCACTCACCGTCTCGTGAATCGCAAGCACCTGCACCAGCAAGTTCCGCATTTGATCAAGCGGGACCATATTAGGGCCGTCGCAGAGTGCATGGTCAGGGTCCGGATGCGTCTCCAGGAAGATTCCGTCAATGCCCGCCCCTGCAGCAGCCCGGGCCAAAGGGAGCACGAATTCCCG
>JALGUK010000312.1 GCA_029820875.1 Candidatus Zipacnadia bacterium | reverse complement strand
CCAGGTGTGCGAGGCCCTCTCATATGCTCACGGACAGGGCATTTGTCACGGCGCACTCACGCCGGAGAGCGTCCTGCTGTCCCCGGCGGGGGAGAGCAAGCTCCGCGATTTCGCAGCCTCTGGAGCATTGGTGCGAGCGGGGCTGGTTGACTGGGACGCCATACCCGAACGTGTGCCCTATGTGGCGCCTGAGCAGATAACGCAGAATTCGGCTGCCGAGGCGGCTGATATTTATGCCTTAGGCGCGCTCCTTTTTGAGATGTTGGCCGGGGAACCTCCCTTCGGGCGTGGAGCAGCGGCGGATGCCCCCCGACGGATGCGAACTCTAAGCCCGCCGAACCTCGCAGATCGCAGGACTGATGTTCCTCCGCGCGTTGCAGCTATCATAACGAAGGCTCTTGCCAAGCAGCCGCAAGAGCGCTGGAAGAGTGCATCCAGATTTGGCGAGGTGCTCGAGGCGGCGCGTGCAGACCGGACAGCCGTGCTTGCCTCGGCAACTGATGCCTCCCCCACCCGCACGACGCCTCTGAATGCGATTGGCCGTCGCGACATTGCTTCTCTATCGCACGCAGGCTCTGACCCTTACGCGCCTGAAGCGGCTGCTGCAGTCAGGCCGGTTAGATGGGGCCAGCTCGGAGCGGCGGCGTGGGCTGCCTTGCGCGGCATGTTCTGGACCATCATCACCGTCGCGGCGATGCTCGGCCTGGTCCTGGGCATGATGTGGCACCTTGTCGCCGCGCTGCCGGAGGACCGGGTAGTGCCAGATGTGGTGAATAAGCCGGTGGAGGAAGCCAAGAGAATAGTCGAGGGGCGGGGCCTGAAATTCCGCGTTGCACGCAGAGAGTTTCACTCCAAGGTCCCGGTTGACCATGTCATCAAGATGTCACCTTACCCGGGTAAGACGGTGAAGGTTGGCCGTGAGGTAAGTGTTGTCGTTAGCCGGGGGGAGCCGCTTGTGTCAGTACCGCTGTTGTCAGGAACTCAATATGGCGAGGCGGTCAAGCGTCTGAAAGAGCTTTCCCTGAAAGCGAAGAAGACCGGAGAGCGGGCGTCAATACAAGTGTCCAAGGGAGGCATAGTCAGTCAATGGCCTCTTGCCGGGCAGCAGGTGCCTAAGGGGTCCGAAGTGAGGCTTGTTGTCAGCTCTGGGAGCCCTGTGAGGCGCAGAACAAGCGATGACAATTCCATCAAGAAATACAAGGTCACGGTGGAACTTCCGCCCGGCGACAAGCAGCGACTCGTCCACATCGAGACAGATGAGGACGGAGTGCCCGTGGACAAGTACACCCGCTGGCACGACAGCGGTGAGACTGTGGTATATATACTGACGGCGCGGGCGGGCACTAAGGTCCGTGTTTTCGTTGATGAGCAGCAAGTCTTCAACCAGCGGTTGAAGTGAGGGCTGCTACATGGCTCCTCTTCACGTACAGCCTGAGCTTATCACCAGATCGCAGCGTGGCGACGCGCAGGCGTTCGACCGACTGGTCAGCCTCACATTTCAGAACGTTTACAACACCGCTTACCGCATGGTCAACAACGCCAACGATGCGTCCGACGCGACGCAAGAGGCATTCATTCGTGCTTTTAAGTCCATAAAGTCTTACCGCCGAGATGCGTCTTTCTCCACCTGGCTTTACCGGATTGTCGTCAATGTCTGCCTCGACATAATTCGACGCAAGCGGCGGGATCCCGCGAGTGCTTCAGACCTCGAATCAGACACCGACCTGCCCACCGGAATAGGCTCACCCGACCGCCCCCCCATGCCTGAGCAGATGGCTGAGACCCGTGAGCGACAAGCCGTGGTGCACGCTGCGATTGGCAAACTCAGCGAGGAGCACCGAACAGTGCTCGTTCTTTTCGACATCCAAGGACTGACCTACGATGAAATATCCGAGACACTGGGGATTCCAGTTGGGACGGTTAAATCGCGCCTTAACCGCGCACGGATGGCGCTTAAGACGTTGCTTGAGCCGCACATGGAACTTTTGAGCTGACCGCAAAGTCAAAACAGGTGAGTGGAACTTAGGAGACGTGTGAGATGAAGTGTGGAAAGGCAAAGGAACTGTACACGGCATACCGTGCCGGGGAGCTGACCGAGGAACTGCGTGCCGAGGTTGCGGCCCACCTGCGTGAATGTCAGGCTTGCGCAGCGGAATTTGCGGCCCTTGATACGGTTGTGGCGGCGGTGCGTGGGCTGCCGCCGGCGGTGCCTCCGCCCGAGCTTCAGCGGCAGGTACGAAAAGCGATTGCACAGACGCAGAAAAGCGAGGTTGTAGAGGTTGACTTCGTCGCCAAAGCGAAGCGGAAGCGTACTTTTACGCTTTCGGCGCTTGCTGCTGCGGCCGTCTTCTGCATCATTGCCGTGGCCACCATCAAGCTGGTTAGTTGGCGCACCGGGGCCCCTGAGAGTATGATTGCGCAATACGTGCCGGCTGCACCGCCCCCCGTCCGCGCACCAGCACCAGCACCAGCAGCACCAAGGACGTCCAAGGCTGCGGGCGCCGAGGAGGCGCTCCGCCCGCTTGCCGCAGAGAGCATGGAGCGGCCGCCTTCTGCTCCTTTAATAATGTCGACGCCACCTCAGCGTACCACATTGCCGCCTTCTATAAAGCACAAAGAGAGGGTTACAAGGCCAGCGCCGTTGGCCTTACCCTCCTCAGGGGAAGCAGTAGTGGTTGTGCCCCCGAAGCAGCCGCAGCCACGCGGCGTTTCCCATGAGGAGACATTGGCGGCCGAAAAGGCCGCTGCCGTCGTCCCGGCGCCTGCGGCAGTTTCCGCCGGCGCACCGGCAGCCGCACCGCCACCCTCCCCACAAGGTGCTTTGGATAGTGAAACGACGGGTGCTGGGGCCGGTGCGAAGGTGTGGACCTCTCCCTCGGTACCACCCGGCGAGAAGCGCATGGCTGTTGGCGGGGCAACCGGGGGACCTAAGGGCCCTGCGCCTCCTACTGACAGGACGGAAGAGTCCCGTCAAGAGAATTACCGTCACGTTCAATGGCGAGCCCTTGGATGCTGCGATTCGCAAAATCGGCAAGCTGGGGGGGCTGAAGGTCACCGTGAGCGCCGATGTCAAGGGCCGCAAGGTCTATCGAAAGTTTGTGAACGTCCCCGCGGATAAGGCGCTGCGCGAGGTAGCCGCTTCAGCCGGATGTAAGGTCAGCGTCGCGGACGGCACATATGTAGTCACTGCGGCTACGGCGACCGGCACACCGCAGTAGTCCCGCGAGAGGCTTATCGGCGTCCAATGGATGGGAGTGGAGAG
>JALGUK010000311.1 GCA_029820875.1 Candidatus Zipacnadia bacterium | reverse complement strand
GATGCCGATCTGCCGCAGCCGCTGCTCAACATACTGTGCCGCCTCGTCACAGCCAGGGTAACCGCTTGCACGCGATTCCAACTTCGCGAGATGCTGGATATCACGCCGCATCTCCTCCAGGTTGACGCCCTCAGCGATTTCCTGGTAAGCCGTGGCCGCGTGAGCCGCGCCTTCGAAACTCAACATAACCGCCATCAAACTGATAATCCACGCCGTAAGTCTCCGCAATGTCATCCATTCCTTGGAAAGTCCCGGCAGTATTGTTATTCCTTCCGCCCTCACCATCTCGCATCCTCCTTGCCGCATCCTCCCATGCGCTCATCCGAAATGCACAACATACCTCCGGAAGACTTCGCCGGATAGGCTGATAAAGCTCCAGATTACTCCGGCAACGACGAAATGGCCGATGACAATACCCAAGAAGAACGGGATTACCTGCTTGTACAGGCTCATCCCACCAACCTTGAGAATGATGGACTTGACTATCCAAACCCAAAGGAACATTCCCCATAACGGACTGCCGTAAGCCATAACCATTGCATAGCCCAGCGGGTGCAGCGGGAATCGCAGGAAGATGGAGCGCACAACGATCAACCCCACCGTGATGGCAAAGCCCACGCCGGTAAACGCAGTACGGGTAATATCCGGGGGTTTAGCGGCCTTGAGGTAGCTGGCCGTCTCCAGGTAATCATTGCGAGCCAGGATAGTGCGGTAGCCTCCCTCAGTTGTACCACCCTCCAGGACATTCGCGCCATACTGGTAGTAAGCCTGAAGATGCACATAATAGGCCCCGAGCAGGCCGACAAGGACGCCCAAAATCAGTATAATCGCCATGCTCCTCCGGCTGATGTGCATTTCCTCGGAGAGCTTAAGGCCTTCGGCTGCCGAGGCACCGTGGGACTGGTAATAACCCCGGCTGAGCCACATATAAAGCGAGAATATCGTGAGGTTGCGCATGTCTCCGCCGGGGGCAAACGGCCGTGAGCCGATGGCGTTTATCATCATGCGCTTGTGCTCGTAAAACGGAAAGAGCCATACCATCGGAGCGCCTGCCTCGGCACGGATGCGCGCATACACAACCGCGAATCCGAGCACCAGAAAGAGATAAACGACCGCCGTCCAAAGAGCCATACCGGTATAAACGCAGAAACCAACAAGGAAGACAAACCCCCCTATGGTGCCGATAAACGCCCAGCGGTAAGGAAGCGCCTCATCGGAGTCGTCATAGGGGCGCTGTGAACCGAAGGCGGTCCTGAATGCGTCCCGGATGTGATGCCGGGCAACCCAAATCAAAAAGAACGTCAGCGCAAGGTAGGCCCCGACACTCTGCTCCTGGTCAAAAGGCATCCCAGCAACCTCGTACCCCAGCGACAGCGCGATCACGTTCTCGATACGGGCCAACAGGTAGAACAGCCACACCGAAAGGCTGACATCAAGCGAGACCAGGTAGGCCAGCCCTAAGACCTCCGGGCGATAATGGATTGTCAGCGGCCGAATCCCGCTCCAGGGGCGCTCCGTAAACAGCGCCCCGAGGTCATAGGCCCGCCCCAGAGCCGGTACACTCGGGCTGAAGGCGTTCAAAATGTTGAAGAGGTTATAAATCGCCGCAATGGAAAACCCCGCCCACATCAGCGGGCTGCGAAAAAACGCTGAAACCAACCGCCTTCCCGGGTCAGGCGCCATTGACGTGACCATAAAAACGATTGGATATGTAAGCCGCTCCTTATCGTTCCATTGACGCCGCAGGAGGCTTATCGCGCACAGCATCGTAACAAAGAATGCCATGATGAAAACGGACCAGATTACCAGCGGGACAAGCCACTGGTGCCATGGCACTTGTTCGTTCGGCGCACCTTCGAACATCTGTCGAAGTAGTTCCGGGTCATGCGGCACCGCCCACCCGGGCACAAACTGCTGCAGCTTCGCGAAATCGTTCTCGGGGGTTGCAAAGTAAAACACCGTGGTCAAGCACGGGAAGAAGAGTCGGACCACGCCGACGGAGGCCATCGGTGTTGCCACGCTTAGAAAAACGTAGACCAGGAAAATATCGGCCCGCGACAGCCGAAAACGCTGCGAGAGGCGCCGCAGGACCGGCACCAGGAGCGCAAGGACCAGCAGCCCGGTGACGGCGGGGATAGCCGGCACGCTCTCGGTAATCTGTGTCGCCTGTGAAACAATCTCCGCTTGCCGCGTCCACCACAAACCCAATGCGGTAAAAACCACCGAGATCAACAGCGCCCGGAAGCTGATACCATGGATGACGTCCGGTTTCTCTTGAGGGCTGTAGTCCGTTGTAGCCGCCTGCTCTTGTTCAATCATGGTTCACAACGGTCCCCGGAGCGGGGTATTTTCCCCATACAAGCACGATATTTCCAGAAAAACTCAGGTCACGGCAACCCATATCGGCCTGTTCGTCTGGGCTTTAGGTTCCCCGCTTGCACCACAAATCCTGCTGCATGGGAACTTCTTGGCCGGTGGCCTTGTTCAGTATATGTGGCTATGAGCTTATGCGGATGAGGGTATATATATGCCAAGCCAAATCAGTCAGGTAACACGCATCCTCCAGGCTGTGGCCGATCCCAACCGCCTGCGCATACTCAAGTGTCTGCAGATCCGGCCGTGCTGCGTCTGCGAGCTTGTACAGGCAACGGGTATCCCCCAGTCCCGCGTCTCACGACACCTTAAGGTTCTGCGTGATGCCGGACTCGTCACCAACGCGCGGGATGCCCAGTGGGTCGAGTACTCCATCGCAAGGGCCCAACGTGGCACCCCTGAGCCACATTTGCTCACGCTTATCGCCCGCTGGCTTGAAGAGGATGAGCAAGTGATGGCAGACCGCAAGCGTCTGGCCACTGCAAGCCGGGAGCAATTTCCGCCGGTTCCGGGGCCTTTTGGGCATCAGCTCTCCCGGGCTGAGCCAACGGTGCGGCTCGGACCTATTGCTCGGCGGCACTTCAGCGGACTGCGCAAAGAGAGGTGGTATACCGCAGGCACAATATTACAACGTTTTCACTCACGCTCGCCCCTGCCGCAATAGCTTACCGCTACATACAAATCCAGAGGGTGATACAAATGGCGAAAAATGGTTTGCTGCTATGCGTTTGCGAGGGTACTTGCCCGTCCTTTCAGTCCATGGACGTCTTCGAAGTCCTGAACCAGTTGCGGCGTGAGAAGGTGTTCGACTGGGTGGCGCTTCACCCCCAACTTTGCAGCGACGACGGCGATGTATATCTGCGCGAGCTGCTTCAGAGCTCTCAACTGGAGCACCTTTACGTGGCTGGTTGCGACCCCAAGATGCAAGCCAAGCTCTTCCGCGATGCATTCGAGGGTGTCCAATTCCCGCGAGAGAAGCTCCGCGCCGTGGACATCCGCAACATGGATACAAATCAGGCGGTGGCCGCAATAAAGGACCTCGTGGCCCAGAAGACGCCGGTCGGAGATGATGGCCGTGGCTAAACAGTGGTACCCGGTCATTGATTACGACAAGTGCGTCGAGTGCCTCTCATGTGTCGACTTCTGTCCACACGACGTCTATGAGGCCAACGATGACAAGCCAAAGGTAGTCCGTCCCGAAAATTGCGTCGAGTTCTGTCGCGCCTGCCAGAAGCTCTGCGATGCTGGTGCAATAAGCTACGCCGGCTCAAGCGCTGAGCAGTGACAGCTGCAAGCCAGGGCCGGCTGGTCGGCTCGTACCGTTAGACGCCGTGCCGATGAAAAGCCGCTTAAAACGTGCCCCCCTCGGGGGAACAGGCAGTCAACATAATGCAAAGAAAGGCGTGAATACGATGGAATCCGAAAAGCTTCTCGAGATGGGAATAGCGTTTCACGGCCACAAGTGCCCCGCAATGCCTCTGGGGCTGAGGACAGGGCTGGCTGCACTCGAAGCCCTCGGAGTCGAGCGTGACAGAAACAAGGAGCTGTATTGCCAGGCCGAGACAGGGCCAGCTCATGCAGCAATGTGCTTTGTGGACGGCATTCAGGTAAGCACGGGCTGCACCTACGGTAAGGCCAACATCGAAAAACTCAACTACAGCAAGAACGCCATCACATTAATTGACGTGCGCAGGGGGAAGGCGGTAAGAGTCTGGCCCAAGCCCGAGCTTCTGAAGAAGTCCTTGAGCTCCGAGTTCGTCAAGCTCCGGTCACAGGGCGTCCAGCCCTACGACATCGCCCCCGAAATTGTGGATCCGGCGATTGAGCGGGTATGGACGGCCCCGGTGGAGGACATCCTGGAGATTAGCGAAGTCTTCGACTGCGACTTCAAGCCGATAGAGTCAACGTTCGAGTGGCGTGCGTGTGAAGTCTGCGGCGAGGTCGTCTTCACACCCGGACTGCGGCTGCAGGACGGCAAGTTGGTCTGCCTCTCGTGTGCCGGAAAAGAGAAATAGCGACAGAAGGCCCGGCGCGGATATCCGCACAGGTCGAAATCACTTGGTAGGCAACAATGTAAGACGGATGAGGACCCATTGCACCCCACTCTCAAGTAGGGAATATAGCAGAGTTGACAAACACCCTGATACCGGGCACAAAGAGCATCAGTGAGTGCAAGGCACTGTTCGAGGATGACCGATTTGCCGAGAAGGCGCAAAAGCTCATCGAGAAGCTTGTTGCACACGGATATGAAGTCCCCGAGCAAGCCGTGTGAGAGGGAGCCTGCAGCTACCCATCCCGGAAAGCGTCACTTCACGCAGGAGGAATTTCATGTCACAGTCCATCGCGGGGAAACTTTCCATTTTGGACCGCTATCTGACGCTCTGGATTTTCCTCGTGATGGCTTTTGCGGTCGGCCTCGGATATCTCGCACCCGCTTTAATCCGAGACCTTCTGCCCGAGCAGGTACGCGAAGCCCTACCGTGATTGACAACGGTGAGACATGCAGGCCCCCAACGGTACTTTTCCTGTGTACCGCCAACTCCGCTCGCAGCCAGATGGCCGAGGGGCTGTTGCGCTATATAGGCGGGGGCCATTTCGAGGTCTTCAGCGCCGGGACATTGCCCGCGAAGCGCGTCCATCCAATGGCAGTCGAGGTCATGCGCCACCGAGGCATCGACATCTCTGCACAACGCCCCAAGCCGCTATCGGGGTTTGAGGGCCGCCGGTTCGACCTGCTAATCACCGCTTGCGACGATGCAAACCAATCTTGCCCTGTTCCCCCGGCACCGGAAAACGCCTGCACTGGTCCATCCCCGATTCCGCCAAGGCCACTGACCCCAAAGGAGAGAATGACATGATTCCCTTGCCTCGGACATCTTCCCATCGCTTCCACATCTTCTCGAGTGACCCTTCGTCGAATTTCTCCGCGAAAATCACACTCGGGTCGTTAACGCCAACTGCCAGGCCGACCAGGCCAACGCCTTTGCCGATTACGCGCCATGAACTCCCTTTGCGAGTCTTTCCCACCTTTCGGACCTCCCCAGCCGCCTTGCGGCTCTCCTCGGGACCACTCTCAGGGATTGAGCTCCGTAATCCTCCCGATGTCCAGGTTGGCCGGGTGCCACATGCGTGGCCCATCCGGGGCGTCCACGCCCCCCTCGCCGTCCATCACGTAAATGGTGTTCCCTTCGATGGCCAGCGAGGGTGCGTTCGTCTTTTCGTGTCGTAAACGTAGACTGTCCTCTGGAAGAACCTTTTCCAGTCAGCGTTCATCTCCTCCGGGCTGCGGGCGTCCGTTCGGCTGCCGTCCAAGTGCCACGTTTGGGGATAAAGGTATCCTCCAACGAGGATAACGTACCTGTCCTTGTATGCGATGGCGCTTCGGTTCGCCCCGTCCGGCATATCCGGCAGGCGAGTCCACGTATCAGATGCCGGATCATACACCCAACTGTCCACAACGTTGTAATATCCTGGCCCGCCACCTCGCTCCACAGGCGAGAACATTCCCCCTCCCAGCACATATATCTTGCCGCCCACTACCGCCTTGCCGGTGAGCCATCGCGGCACGCCCGGCAGGTCGGCCATGCGCTGCCAACCGGCCTCCAGGTTCTCGGTGTCGAGCATCAGAGTCGCCCGGCCGACGGGGTCACCATATCGGCCGGCCTCGGTACGAAAGTCCCGAGCATTCGCCCC
>JALGUK010000310.1 GCA_029820875.1 Candidatus Zipacnadia bacterium | reverse complement strand
AACTGGTTCTCGTAGTCCTGCGCATACATCAAGCACGCCGTCCCGAGTTCTTTGAGATTGCTCAGGCAGCTTGTCTGCTGGGCCTTCGCACGCGCCTTGGCGAAGACGGGGAACAATATCGCCGCCAGGATTGCGATAATCGCGATGACTACCAGCAGCTCGATCAACGTAAATCCAGCACGTCGCTTCGAATGCATGTAAACTTTCCCTCCTCCTTCTCCGATTCTGTTCTCAGTTGGCCGGGTCGGAGTTACCAACCTTAAACGCATCCTCTTGTCCACCACCTCCTTCCTTTGTTAATTCTTCCTTTGTTAATTCTACTACTACTTATTCTCAGTGTCAATGCTTCGACCCCGGTAATACAATTCCTCCCGCAAGCACGAATTTTGTGTTTTTGCCGAAGGCGAAAAATCTGCTGTTGCATCCCAGGTACCGGTCGCCGGCGGCAACGGCGAACGGCAGGTTCTTCACTCCGCTTCGCTTCGTTCAGAATGACGGCAAGGGGGCCAAGAAGCGGTTGATTATCACCTTCTGCCGTATCTTTCGCTCAGTTCAAGATAAAGCTCCACGTTTTCAAGAGGAATATTATAGGGAATGTGATTGCCGACGGCGATGAAGTAGCCCGGGCAGGACTTGCCGGTGCTAATGCAGCGCAGCACCTCCGCTTCGATCGCCTCGGGCGACCCGCTCATCAGGATGCGGCAGTCCACGTTCCCCATCATCACATGTGTCTGGCCGTACTTCTCGGCGATGTACTCCAGGCTTGTCAGCGGCTCGAAGATGAAGCCGTGTACGCCGCAATCAACAAGGTCGTCCACAAACTCGGTGAAGTCGCCGTCGGAGCAAAAAAGAATAATTTTACCTGCATCCAGTAAAGGCCGAAAGAGACGACGGTAGCGAGGGAAGACGTTCTTCCGGTACCATTCGGGATGGAAGACCGCACCCTGACTCCAAACTATGTCGTCGTGCACGATGAACACCTTCATGTCGGTACGGGCCTGAGCCTCGAATGTGACCTTGGAGAGTGCCTCGAAGCCGTCCAACACGCGGGAGAAACGCTCCGGGTCGAGTGCGGCAGCGGTTAGGAATAGGTCCCAGCCGAACGTTAATATCGGCCATGTGAAAACGGTGTTGTAAAAGCCGCCCGGGTACACGCAGTGACTGTAGCGCTGCTGGCCCGCGAGCCAATCTTCTTGATATTTCTTCGCCAGCTCATCCACCGTTGGGACGTTGAATGCCTTCTCGGGGTCGAAACTAAGCACGGATTCGACATCGGTGAATCGGCTCTCGCGGTTGTCCACCACCACCTGGCTCTCGGCCCACTGTGCACTGCCCATGTGAGTGAGGCGTTCGGTGCCGGGGAGGCTGAAGGTGTTCCAGACAAAGCCGAAATCAAGCACCCTGGATATGGCCCACCAGGCGTCCTCGCCTGGCTTTGGGTTGTCAATGTCAATGCCGGTGAGTTTCTTAATCAGCCCGCGGTGGGAGATGTACTCCGTACGCGGGATGTGGTCGGTCATCTGAAGATTCAGCGCCGCCCAGCCGACTTCATAGCTCATTAGAATTCTTCCCCCTCGACTTGAGGAGCGTTTCGGCGGGTCTGCGGTTGTTCCCTCTTTGCGGACACAGGCGCAGAACAGGGTTCCTGTGACCGTCGTCCCCCCCACGACAGGCACGCAGCAGGTCAAGCAGGTGTATCAGGTGTCTGGCGCGAACAAGCCGTTTGAGCGTTGCGGGAGTTGTCTGAGCAAAACCATACGGACGTGCATCTCGCGAGGGTGTGTACGGTATGAAGGTTCGTTTCTGGGGCACGCGTGGGTCCATCGCATCTCCCGGGCACGAAACAGTGCGATACGGGGGGAACACATCCTGTGTCGAGGTGCGTCTGGACGATGGTTCCGTGCTCATCCTGGACGCCGGGACGGGCATCCGGAAACTGGGCAACGCCTTGGTCGAAGAATTCGAACACATCGAGGCGTTCCTGTTCGTCACCCACACCCATTGGGACCACATCCAGGGTTTCCCGTTCTTCCGCCCGGCGTTTTTGAAGGCGACGAAACTATGGATAGCAGGATGCGCCGCAGGCTCCAAGCACATAGGCGATGTGCTCATCGGGCAAATGGAGAGTGCATTTTTCCCGGTGAGCTTCGGCGATCTCACGGCTGACCTTGAGTTTGTCCAGAACTCCGAACCCCTCTGGCACATGGGCAGTGCTGTACTGCATGGCTTTTCGCTGAATCATCCGGGGGGAGGCTGCGGCGTTAAAATCGTTGCCGATGACTCCACCCTCGTGTATCTGACGGACAACGAGCTGGCTCGGCCCGGGCACGATAGCACAATCAACGAGAAGGTAATCGAGTTTGTGCGTGATGCTGATATGCTTATACACGATGCTCAGTACCGTGCTGAGGACTTCCCGCGTCACATGGGGTGGGGACATTCCTGTTACGAGGACGTAATTCAGGTCGCGATGGATGCGAATGTCCAGCGGCTGCTTCTGTTCCACCACGATCCCGACCGCACGGACGACCAAGTCGAAAGCATTGTCGAGGCGGCCAGGCGGCTGGTAGATGATTTCGGCTCGGCGATGAGGGTATACGCCGCCGCCGAGGGCGCTGAGTTTTCACTGTAGTCGCTGTCAGCACCAGCCCCGCAAGCCGGATGGTTCTTGCTTGGCGTAGCCCTGGAATGAGCAGATGCTCAGATGAGGTTGACGATGGTGATGGTGGTTATCCTTGTCATTTTCGTTTGCGGTCAGGTGCTTGCTCAAACGCAGGTACAGGCGCCTCGTGCTCGCGACCAGACGGATATTCGCATAAGCGACGTTTTCATTCGACCCTCGGTGCGCCGACATCGGCTCTTTGCCGATGTAACCGTTTCCAATACAAGCCCTGATGCGGCGCAGGTAAAGCTCAGCGCCGTCGTCACCGACCCAAATGGCGATGGCGGGCGGCTTCCCCTTAACTCCCGGACCTTTCTCCTCGGCCCGGGTGATTCACAGATGGTCATGCTTCACCG
>JALGUK010000309.1 GCA_029820875.1 Candidatus Zipacnadia bacterium | reverse complement strand
TCCTCGCCTTCTCAACATCTTGCGGGATTCCCATTATCCTTCCCTTGCCGCCGCTGATTGGATACCCCCAGACGCCCAGCATGTTGATATTGGCATCCGCCAGGGCTTTGAGGGTCTGTGCCAGGACTCCGGGCCTATCCTCCACAGTCACCGTCAGACAAGCCATCTTCTTTGTCCGGGCCTCACTGGGCCCTTTGTGGTGTAAGTTTGGCAATCACGGTCACCGGCTCGTCCGGTATCGCGGTGACATCGGTCGCCCACTCCTTGTAGCCCTTGGCTCGTATGCTCAGCCTGTGCTCGCCGGGGGCGACGTGCCGCATCGTGACGGGAGCGACACCCGCATAGACGCCGTCGAGGTAGACTTTAGCCTCAGGTACCTCGCATCGTACGTGGACCATCGCCCATTGCCTCGGCATCTGATTGCCGTACACGCGGGGCGGCTGTGTAGGCCGCGGCCTTGGAGACGGGGTTGTCACAGGCATCCGGGGCCTGTGTTGGACTGGCGGCGCGGCGATTGTCGGAGGGGGCTGTATTGTCTGCGGCGGACTTGCCGGTGTCCGTCGGGGAACCGCATGGGTTGGTTGGCGTGTCTGCGGTTGCTTTGTCGCCAGGCTGACTGTCGCCTGCGGCGCTTTTGGACGGGTGAGGACAGGTCGGAGCGCATAAAACGCGAGCGCGGCCGCCGCTGCAAGCAATATCACAGCCACCCAGGCGGGCACACCACGGCGCTTGGGAACATGGGCCTCAGCCGGCGCCTCTTTAACGGGCACATCCGCGGCCTGCGCCCGTTCAATCCCTGCGATATCCGCCACACGGCTGGCGAATTCCTCCACCTTCTGGAACCGGCGATTGGGTTCGTATGCAAGGGCGGATTTCATTATGCCGCTGAGAGCCTCGTCTGTAGTCGGATCGCCGGTTTCAATGCGCGGCGGAGGTCCGGTTCGGGCTGCTTTGGCAAGCGACAGGGGGGTTGTGCCCTCGTACGGCAGTTTGCCTGTGAGCAGGCTGTACAGAAGCGCCGCGATGGAGTACACAGCAGCAGATTCCGTCGGCGGCCCGCCCTCGAGGATTTCAGGCGCCGCAAAGCGATAGTCCCAAGGGGCCATCCCCGCCGCGAGCAGGACGGCGGCCGCATCCGAGTCGACGACAGCGCTGTCCAGAACGGTTATTTCGTCTTCCGCTGAGACGAACACATCCACCGGATTAATGCAGGCGACAGGCAGCTCCTGTGTCCACAAGGAGGCGACGGCTGCGGCTATATCCCTGCACACGCGCAATGCCTCGGTCACGCTAAGTCGATGGCCGCTGTCAAGCAATGAGGAAACAGGACGGCCCTCGGGAGCGGAGAATACCTGTCGGGTGAGTCCCTTTTCCGTCTCGGCCCTGATAAAACGCGCCATGTGAGGCGCAGCGATGTCCACCAGGCGCATGCCGCGCGCACGGAAAGATTCCGCGACTCGTTCAGCTTCTTCCGGGCGGATGTTAGGCGGCACTTGCAGTTCTCTGACAAGCACACGCTCGCCGGTCTCGCGGTCCAGCGCCCGCATAATCCGCACAACTGGCGGGCCGTGGAACTCCTCGATCACCTCGTACCTCTCACTCTGGTCGCCTACCATGGTTTTCACCCGCCTCCCCGATTTCCGCGTCATCCGAGGACAAAAACAGTGCCCAGGTCAGCTATTGCCTGGGCTTCCGGAAGTTCAAGCAGTAGTGGTGCATCGTGTTGGACACCCAGGCGCTTCCCATTCCATACGGGGCCAGGCGTTGATTGTCCTGGCACCAGATTTTTTCGTCCTTCAGTTCCAACACTTCGCCGAGGCGTCGGCCCAGGTCCCATGCAAGGGGATAGACCCGCCCACCCTTTTTGACGTTCTTGACTACAATGGTTATATACCCACCCGGCCGCAGTTTACTCGCCACTTTTGTGTAAACGCCGACTAATTCGTCCAGAAACTCCTCGTAGTCGCCGATATTACCCAGGTCGCTTTGGTCGTTTGAATAGTGTACATCCAGTCCGGCGCTGTGACGCTCCTTCTGCGTCTCGAAGCCTTTTCGGCGGAGCATATCCCAGTATGGCGGACTGGTGATGCAGTAGTCCACCGTCGGAATATCGAAACTCTCGATGTCGCGCGCGTCGCCGATGATAACCGTCTGGGGCAGCTCCTCAGCAGCGTGCGGGTCCCGGGCGGCCAGGGCATCCAGGCGCTTCTGTGCAATCCGCGCGTACTTGGGCTGAAGTTCGATGCCGTATCCCCGCCGCCCCGCACGCCATGCGGCGATTAGTGTGCTGCCGGTTCCCACCATCGGGTCAAGCACTATCTGGCCTCGCTTGGTGAAGAATTCGATGAACTCCTGCACCATCCCCTCAGGGAACTTGGCCGGATGAAGCAGGACATCCTTCTCCCGCGGCGGCGGGTTATGAATGAACCAGCTCTTTTGGAACTTCAGCCATTCTTTCGGCGTGAGGTCATTGAGCTTGTTTCGTTTCATGGCAGCCCGGCGTTTTCGATGCAAGTAGTGAGGTATGATTCTTCTACACAAAGGGCAAGGCTTCCTGCACATCGAATAAAGCACTGGCGGGATGACCTGAACCCCGGAGGTGATTGGGACGCGATTTCACACACGCACAAAGCTATATTTCATAACCGACTCGGCCTCCTCACGCGGACGCAGCAATGAGGAGATGGTCCGGCTCGCCGCGGCCGGGGGTGCGGGTATCGTTCAGCTTCGGGAGAAACGCCTCAGCGACGACCAGCTCCTGGCCGAAGGGTACAGGCTCCGCGAAGTCACCCGCGAGCTTGGTGTCGTCTTCATCGTTAACGACCGCGTTGATATTGCACGACGAGTGGAGGCGGACGGGGTTCACGTGGGCCTGCAGGACGTAAGCGTGGAGTTCGCGCGGGAGCAGCTCGGCCCCGACGCGGTCGTCGGAGCAAGCGTCCGAACCCCGGAGCAGGCCATCGCCGCAGAGCAGGCCGGAGCGACCTACGTGGCCAATTGCGGGCCGATTTTTCCCTCCCCGACCAAGCCCGAACTGCCCAGTGGAAGATTCCTGTCTGCGCCATCGGGGGTATCAATGAGCACAATGTCGGCGAGGTCGTTGATGCTGGAGCGAACCTGGTGGCGGTGATATCAGCCATCACCACGGCTGAGGACCCTGCCGTAGCAGCGCGGCGGATTATCCTCCAGATCCAGAAACACGAGGCGCGATAAGCCTCGCATCTCAAATGAAATGAACGGCGGCCGGGATGTGCCGTTCACTGCCGATGCTCCGTCAGGGCTTTACGGCTCGACTCAATAAGCTCGGACAACAGTGTGTGCAGGTCCGCAAGCTCTTTCCG
>JALGUK010000308.1 GCA_029820875.1 Candidatus Zipacnadia bacterium | reverse complement strand
ACCGTTCCCCTGACCTCCAGATAGGCCTCATCAGGGGGGGTGTAAGCGAACTCGAGTGCTCCCTGGCCGCGGCGGGCATTTCCGGCTCCTGTGGCAAGCTGCACGACGGCTCCCTCAACCGCAGTGTTCCAGAGGCCGACCTGGGCGTTATCCTCAAAATCGTACATCGAAAGCGGAGCCATTGCCGGCGGTTGAGCTGCCTCGGTCGCCTCGCCGGTCTCCGCTGGTGCCGGTTCTTCCTGCGCTAACGCTTCACCTGCGATGACCGCAACCATCAGTATGACAAGGAGCATTGTCCACAATCTGCGCATACATGCAACCTCCCTTGGTCGAACTGCAACGTAGTGCACTTAAAACGCCTTGCTTTGATGAATCTTGCTTCGGAGACCTAACCCTTAGGCAATAACAACGCTCCAACCAGGTCAGTTGTTGCAGTGAAGTTGCCCAAACCGTCTCCCCAATATATTCCTCATCCAGCCATTATCTCCTGCCACAGGTGAACCTTGCCCGCTTATCCCTCGCTGACGACCTTAAAGGTCTGTTCGAGCCAGCCGTCGCCGTCCCTCGCACGGACAAGGAGCGTATGCTCTCCTGGCGGGAGCACGCCATCGGAATCATGCTCCTCGGTGCCGAGCAGATAGGGCGGGCCGTCGCAACGGTTGACGAACTTCCCGTCCAGATAAAGCTCCATCTCTCCCATCGGCACCCCCTCAAGCCACACACGCAGGCGCTCCCAGCCATGGTAGCCGGACCCCTGTGACCAGGAGGTGATGTAGATGCCCTTGCTGCGCCGGGCCCGAGCGCGCTTGTCATCCTCAAACCACTTACTGATTGCCTGCGTACTACCGACCATGCGGACGCAGCGCCGGTCGCTGGGCCAACCCATTACCCGTGCGTCGCACTGGTAAATGTAGATGCCGTCCGCGCCGGCCTCGTACAGTTGCCTGACGCGCTGCAAGAACATTCCCGGCATCTGCAGGCCTCCTCCCCCGCCCTCCACACACGGAAGCAGCTTGCACTTGCTGCCGGCTACGGCCTCCACGTAAGGCGCAATGTCAAAGTTAAGGTGCCTATCCTGGATATTGCTGGGGCACAGATAGTCCACCAGACCTTCTTTGACCCAGGTCTTGTAGTCGAAATTCTCCCAGGACCGAACACCAATGGCCGGAAAGCGCACCGAAATCGTGATATGCTTGCCGCGGCGCCGACCGTAGCTGTCGGCCAGGCGCCTGAGCTTGCGCATGAACTCATTGCATGTTTCGGCCTTATCAATGCCCTCCGGGTAGCGGCAATAATCAATGGACAACGCCGGAGCGCCGATCTCGAGGGTCTCGCGATACAGCCTCAGAATGTATCTTTGCACCTGAGGCACCTCGTAGCGGAGTGCGAACCTTCTCATCCAGTCGGGATGCTCCTTGGAGAAGTCGCCCTGCAACGGCGTGCCCGGGTAGCAGATGGTGGCACCGAAGTTGGCTTGGGGCGACAGGCCAAGCTCGCGGGCGTACCGCAGCTCGGCCTGAAGCGTGTTGGTGTACTGCTGCATTCGACCGACGTTGTCCGTTTCAGGCTGCGCCACGTTGCCGATGGGGTCCCCATACGTGGAGTAAATGAGCTGGTCGGTCACACGGGACTCGTAGACGACCTTCGCACCGATGCGCCCAAGCTGGATGTCTATGATTGGCACTCGCGCCTGGGCAAATGCCGCCAGGGGCTCCCGGTGCTGAAGCGTTTCCTGGACGTCCTCATTGAACGCCCACGAATACGGCTCCCAGTACCCCGCTACAATTTTGTCCTGCTTGGCGCTGTAAAGCGCCTCCAGGGACGCAACCAGCTCATCAGAGAGGGGCACAAGCTTCACATAGTCAATCTCCGCGCTGGAATAGCCGGTATAGGCATGACCTTGCTTGAGCACGAGGTGTTGGCGGTCCATCGGGCACCAGCGCCAGAAGACCTCCTGGAACGGCCGCCGCGCAATCAGCATATCCGCCCGCTCGTCCCCTGTAAGGCGCAGTTTCAGGCCCCGGCGCGGCCTGGTGTAGACGAAAATGGCGTAGGTGCCGCGCAGGTTAAGAGGGTAGGTGAGCTGAGGCAAGGGTACATCCCCGAGCGACCTGCCGTAAAGGTCGTTGCCGAACGTCACCTGGGCGGACTCATCCTGGTCGGTGCGCCAGGACCACTTGCGCCCCTCCGATTCGGCCTCCGGGGCCACCGCGCCCTTCTGCAACACCTGGGACCAGTCTTCAATATAGACCACGTCGGAGTTGTCGGCCTCAAGCCGCGAGCGGAACGCCGCCAGTTCCCGGCCCTCGGGCGTAAGCAGTAGTATCCTGAAGTCCACGTCCACCCGCCCCGCCTGCTGAGCCTCCGGGTAGGGGTTGAAGACCACGGTGCGCTCCAGTCCGGCGGCGCGACGTTCGGTCACGCGGCCCTCCAGCCACTCGCTCCACTGCTGGTCGGATGCCAGTCGCAGGGCGGTCTCGGAGACGAGGGGAGTCACCCGGGCGGGCCGCCAGTCGTCTTGACCGGCAGGGGACCAGGAGCAAAGGACGGTCAATTCGTCCGGCGCATCGGCCGGCACCTGATAGGTTACATGGATATATCGCGTCAAAGGCTCAACCCACATGCTCACAGTCCCCTCTTGAACGTGTTCGGCCCCGCCGGCGCACAGAGACGCCAGCAGTGCGATGCAGGCCGCGAGAATTTTCCATACGATTGTCCACCGACAATGCATAATACTCACTTCGAGAGCGTCTCCTTCTGCGACTGAAGCTGGACTTCACGGGACAATCGGCTATTCCTAACCGGCATTTTGGATTCCTTCCCGACATCGCGCAGGAAATCAGGCCTTGTAGAAGGACTCGCCGATGTTAGAGAGAAAATGCCGCTGTTTGCAATTAATCCGAGGCTTTCCGTTTCAGGAGCGGAGCACATGAAGGAGCGGAGCACATGACACGGCAAGGAACGTGGATTACTCGAGGTTTCGAGAGTTTCCGGAGGGGCACCTTCGGCAACGGCGGCCAGAACCTGTATGTCTCGCGGGCCGGAATTCTTCAACGTATTCATCACTTCGACTCATCACTTCGACCTCAATGCCGACGGATACCTGGACCTGCTGTTCTGTAACAGCCAAAATCACTGGGAGCAGCCCCCAGCTTACGTCTACTACGATGTCCTTGGGGAGGCGCGGAGGGTCCAGTTGCCGTCCGATGGCGCCGTCTCCGGCGCAGTGGCTGATCTGAACGGCGACGGATACGACGACCTCGTTCTGGCGATGCTTGAGAACGGCATTCGGTCTGACCTCAATGCTTTTATCTACTACGGTTCTCCTGAAGGCTTCAGCGAGCGTTACCATCTGCAGATTCCGGCCCCAAGGGCCACGTCGGTCGCAATCGGGGACTTCAACGGCGACGGTCTGCCGGACTTAGCCTTCTTGTGCGGAGGTCGGGTGAGACTTTTTTACCAGAGTCACTTAGGGTTTGAGCCGAAGCGGTTTGTGGATGTGGATATCACCGGCGAGCAACTGGCCGCCGAGGACCTCGACGGTGACGGCTAC
>JALGUK010000307.1 GCA_029820875.1 Candidatus Zipacnadia bacterium | reverse complement strand
AGCACTGACGTCACATCGGCCACCGAGAAGCTCGGGCCGGCGTAAGCTACGACCTGGTCTGTTATGCTTAACGCATCCCGCATGGCCCCGCGCGCTGCGGCTGCGATAGTCTCCAGGGCGCCGTTCTCCGGCTCAAACCCCTCCTTCTCCGCAATCTCAGCCAGCCTCCGGCGGATGTCACCGATGGAGATGGCGCGAAACTCGAAGCGCTGACAGCGGGAGTGAATCGTCGGGGGAATTCGATGCGGCTCGGTGGTCGCCAGGACGAAGAATACGTGCGGCGGCGGCTCCTCGATGGTCTTGAGCAGCGCGTTGAATGCGCCCTTGGAGAGCATGTGGGCCTCGTCGAGTATGTAGACCTTCACCCGCGCCGACGCCGGCGTAAACTTAACTTTTTCTCGTAGGTCGCGTACGTCATCAACGCCGGTGTGGCTCGCAGCGTCAATCTCGACGACATCAAGCGCGTGGCCGTCGCGGATAGCAAGGCAGCTTTCGCACTTGCCACAGGGCTCGGGCGTCGGCCCATTCTCACAGTTAAGCGCCTTGGCGAGGACACGCGCCGTAGTGGTCTTGCCCGTGCCGCGCGGTCCTGCAAAGAGGTAGGCATGGGCGACACGGTTGGCGGCAATGGCGTTCTTGAGTGTCTGGGCGACATGAGGCTGCCCGACTATCTCGTCGAACGTTTGAGGCCGATATTTAAGATCAAGCGAAACGTAAGGCATATCTACTCTGTTTCTGGCCTGTAATCACTGTTCCCTGTCCACGGACCATGCACCCGCCGTCGAAGGCGCGACGCGAGCGTTACCAGCGTAGTTAGCTCCAACCCGGCTTCCTGCGGCACTCGGAGAATTCTGCTTACCGCTGCTTCCTTCCGGACCTGACGGGGTTTGCAGACCTTCCGTCGCGCAGGGCCCGATCTTCAACACCACTTGCGCCGGTCAGACCTCGCCTCAACGCCCCCTCGAGCGGGAATTCAGCCCCGCATAGGCGGATTTCGGGTGCAGGGCACCGCCAGCTCCCCGCTTAGCATGGCCCGAGGACAGTGAGCAGTGGTCAGTGATCAGTAATCCGTAACGGCAGACACAACAACCGTAGAGGCCCTTACGACGTTTCCGTCACTGCTCACTGACCACTGTCCACTACCCTGGCGGAGCGAGTGGGATTCGAACCCACGAGGGAGTTGCCCCCCTACACGCTCTCCAGGCGTGCTCCTTAGACCACTCGGACATCGCTCCGCGTACAGTGGTCGGTGGCCGGTGAACAGTGGCCAGTGGTCAGTGGCCAGTGGCCAGTAAACAGCAACGGCAATGCGTAATGCCAATGGCATGACATCTCACACTGCTCACAGCGCCCGCTGCTGTCTGGTCAATCCGTACAGGAGACCGGCCACGTGATCGGCTTGTGTCTCAAGGGCGTCCCAGAGCTCTTGTGGCAGGTACTTCAAGTCCGCTCCAAGGATGAAATAATACCTGAGTTCATCCAGGGAGCCAGTGGCGATCCGTAGGAACCGAACAAACTCGGCCGGTGTTCCGCCCGCCCCCTCGGCGATATTCGCCGCTACCGAGACAGCGGCCCGCCGCATCTGCGAGCACAGACCGTACCCCTCGGCTGCTGGCAGCTTCTCGGTCACCTCGTATACTTGCAGCACGAGGGAATGCGCCTCCTGCCACGCCTTGAGGTCTCTAAATGTCTTCGCCACTGGTCATTCTCGCCTTGAATTGTGCCCCGCCGTTGTACTTGACTAACAACTGTTCACCGATCACTGTTCACTGCTCACCGTTCACCGTCTTGGCGGAGAGGGTGGGATTCGAACCCACGAGGGAGCAGTGAGCAGTACTCAGTGACGACCAAGGCGGTGGGCGACAAACATCGGGATGTCAATGTGCAACGTTCGGCGGCTAACCCCTTTGCTCTCTCAGCTCCGAGAAGAACCGCCTCAGAACCTCCGAGCACTCCTTCTCCAGCACACCTCTTACGACCTCAACGTGATGGTTCCACCTCGGCTCCCCTAAAACGTCCATAACGGAGCCGCATGCCCCCGCCTTGGGGTCAGCCGCTCCGTACACCAGCCGCCGGATGCGTGCCAGGATTAAGGCCCCGGCACACATCAGGCACGGCTCGAGCGTCGTGTACACGTCACAGCCCTCAAGTCGCCATGTGCCCAGCCGCTCGGCGGCCCGCCGCAGCGCGAGAAGCTCAGCGTGTGCTGTGGGGTCGCTGTCCAGTTCGCGCCGATTGTGCGCCGATGCAATGACAATTCCCCGCCGAGCGACAACGGTGCCGACCGGCACCTCCCCCAGCTCCCCCGCCGCGAGTGCCTCGGCGAGAGCCGCTCCCATCATGTCAACGTCCAGCGTGTCGGAGCCGGCTGACGTCATTTCCTGCTCGCCTCTGATTGCCGGTAGCCTGGCGCCCCCGGCCCGACTCGAACGGGCGACACAGACCTTAGGAGGATCCTGCTCTATCCACCTGAGCTACGGGGGCAAGGTCAGTGATAAGTGACCGGTGGTCAGTGGACAGTAACCCGCGACGGCGCAGGCGCCGTTGCCTCTATGCCGGTCACCGTCCACTGGTCACCGTCCACTGGTCACCGTCCACTGGTCACCGTCCACTGGTCACCGGTCACCGTTCACCGGTCACCGTTCACCGGTCACCGTTCACCGGTCACCGTTCACCGGTCACCGTTCACCGGTCACTGTTCACCGGTCACTGTTCACCGGTCACCGGTCACTGTTCACCGTCTTGGTACGCCCGGCGCGATTCGAACGCGCGACCTACGGCTCCGGAGGCCGTCGCTCTATCCAGCTGAGCTACGGGCGCACGTTTACAGTGACCCGTGGTCAGTACACAGTGATCAGTAACGGCGAAAGCTCCGCCGGACACTTGTCTTTTACTGTCCACTGACCACTGTCCACTGTTCTGGCGCGCTCGTCTTTTACTGTCCACTGACCACTGTCCACTGTTCTGGCGCGCTCGGAGGGATTCGAACCCCCAACCGCCGGATCCGTAGTCCGGTGCTCTATCCAATTGAGCCACGAGCGCGCGTTTACAGTGAGCCGCAACCAGATGTCAGTAGCCGGTGGTCAGTGGACAGCAGTCAGCAACCGTGCAGCCACTGCTCACTGCCCACTGTCCTGGCGGAGAGGGAGGGATTCGAACCCTCGAAGGAGGTATTAACCCCCTTAGTCGCTTAGCAGGCGACCGCCTTCAGCCTACTCGGCCACCTCTCCGGACAGCAACTCATGCAGCCCAATGTGGACTGCCCCATGCTGTTTACAGAACGAATGTAGTGTACCATATATACTCCTCAAATTCAAGGCCTATCAATCAACCAGCGGCGTCAAAAGTTATGTGAAACCGGCAGAAACAACGCCGGTTGACGCCGGAGCGGTTTTCTCGAGGTAGAGCTCGCAGGCATGGATAAAGCGCGCCTCACAGCTTCTGCCGCAGGCCCGTTCGAGACGCCGCGATGCCGCCGGCAATGCCATCGGGCCCTGAATCACAGGCCCAGCGTGCCGGATGCAGACGTTATGAATAAGGTCACAAAACAGGTATTGCAAAACTCTCAAATTAGCGTGTATACGAGATGCGTGCCGAGATATGCAAAGCACTGGCTCACCCCGCAAGGCTCCCTCTTCTCGATGCGCTCCGCAGCGGCCCGAAGTCACCAAGCAAATTGGCAGAGCTTACCAACATATCCAAGGCGAGCGTCTCCTCCCACCTCACGGCAATGCGTGGCAAGGGCCTGGTGCGCCGCATTCGCACAGGGAGAACAGTGACGTATGCAGTGACCGACAGCAGGCTCTACGATGCATGTTTGACACTACGCTCGCTGATTCGGGAACAACTTCGCGAAGATAGTAGCCACCGGCTATGAGACCACGCCTGTCTCGGCCAAGGCGGAATATGGCGAAGGGCGAAGAATGTGATTAGCGGGCTGCAGATGGAACGGCTTCTGGCGCCGCACGGCCCTTACGGAGGCATCCTGAGACCATCGAACGGCAAGGTCCCTGATTCGATTGCATACGTGCAGTGCGCCGGCTCGCGGGACCACACCCTTGGCGGCTCGGACTACTACCATGTAATTCCCCACTGACGCCGATGCCCCGCCCGCGGCTTGAAACGCTCGAGCTTTTCAAGCCTGCTATGGCGTCTCCACAGCGGCGCTTACCGATTCCACCAACAACTCCGGCTTCTGCGCCCCCTCAGGCGCCCATAGCCGCAGGTAGCAAATCCCGGGTGCGGCCGAGAGCTGTGGCAGGCGGGCAACTGTACGATAGTTCACGGCAAGGTCACAGGTGCCCCTCTTGCAGTCCCAGGTGAACCCGAGCGTGTGCCACTTGCCAGGTTGCAGGACTGCGCCGGTCGCCTCCAACTTGTCGGGGGCCGTTACCACGCTGAGTTCGCCCTTGGGCGAGATGTCTATGCCAAAGCGCCCATCCTCTTTCTCGCGAGGCCACCAGAAACAGTCGGTCAGGGAGAGCCTGGCGCCGGAAAAGCCGGGTTGCAGGCGGACTTTTACGGTCAGGTGCCCGCGAACTCCGAAGGGGAAATTGAGCGAGGCACCGGCCGGCCCGTCCGCCTCGGGATTCGGCAAGGCGAGAACCCGCCGGCCCGGGCGATCGGGGTGAGCGACCGCGACAGCCCCATGGACGCCGCCCTCGACGCCGATGGTCATCCAGTTGGCCAGGCCCTCGGAAAAGTCGTCCCGAAAGCGCGTCTCGGTCAACCACTGCGGGTCCAGGCGGCTCACGGCGGGATGCCAGTCGCCCCGCGCGAACTCGATTGAGTATGAAACCACCACTGCACCGTCTTTTGCCTCGGTGAGCCAGGCATACATCACCCGCCTGATGCCCCCGTTTCGGTCGCGGTTCATCCGCGCTATCTCCCGATACCCTCGCCAGCTCCTGCCGTCATCGTCGCTGATGGCCGCGGCCAGTACCTGCCGGTCGTAAGTTCCCTTGCCGGGGCCGCAATTGTTCCAGACCAGCACAATCCGGCCGTCGTGCAGCCTCAGCAGGGCCGCCGGTGCCACCGTGGAGGCGAATTGCGTGGGCTGCATAGCGGTCCACGTATCGCCTCCGTCGGACGAAAATGACTGGTACAGCACACCCGTACTGGTGCGGATCAGCGCCCATACGCGGCCGTCTTTAAGCTCAAGGCAACTTGCCTCGCTCTCGCTGGGCTTCACCAGGGGAATCTCCTCGCGGGACGGGCGCCAGGTTCTGCCGCCGTCGTCCGAGAGTGTCATTACAGTGGGCCATGAGCCGCGTATCTCTTCCGAGCAATATGCAAGGGGAACGAGGATTCTCCCGCTTCTTAGCTGCAGGACGGACATAATTGCGCCGGTGTACTGATGGCCGAAATCGCAGTATTGGGGCTTCGTCCAGGTCTTGCCGCCGTCACTTGACATCACGTGGTACACAAGGCTCTTTCCGCCATACTTCTCGCGGTCGAAGTAGAAGTAGTGAAGGCCGAACAGGTGGATGACGCCGTCCTTGTCGCATAGTGTTGGCTTTGCGGTATAGATGCCCTTGCTCTTTGGGAACTCAAACAGAAGTTGCGGGTCGGACCACGTATAGCCGTTATCAACGGAGTACCGGGCGAATGCCTTCTGGACGATGTTCGGATTACTCACGGACTTAGCATTCCCCATTTGCTTCCCCTCAGTCCACCACATCATGAGCCTCCCGTCGGGCAGCGCGGTGGCCCAGCCCGCCTTCCCCTCGGGAGTGATGTCCTTTACACCCTCGAGGGCAGCGTCGGCCGAATCCAGCGCTCCGATGAAGCTGACCATACAGGCTGCAATAACTCCGAACCGGCGAAGTTGCTGGACAGAAAGCCGATTTGCCATGTTCGTTTTCCCTTCTCTCGTCAACAGATGGACACCTTGGCCCTGTACGCCTCGGTTTCTCATCCCGGGTGCAGTCTTCCTTCTCCGCAGGCATAACTCCTGATGCAGCGAAGGGAATTTTCATCCAGAGAAGGATTCTACCGGCAAGAGCTTGAACAGATTGCCGCTACACAGGCGAATGCCGCAATAAACGACTGGAGGATGTCGCTTGATTTACGATAAGCTCGAAAACGCAGGGCAATATACGGCTTCCTTGCAGGCTCTATCCAAGGCCGTCGAGTACGCGCGAAGCATTGA
>JALGUK010000306.1 GCA_029820875.1 Candidatus Zipacnadia bacterium | reverse complement strand
CGCACCGCTTCGACCCCGCGCACCAGCAGCCGGAATTCGTTCAGGTCCAGCTCCGCCGAGTCACTGACTATGGTGGGTGGCACCGGCGCACCGTATTCTGTTGTCAACGTTTCGCGAGCCTGGGCAATCTCCGCGAGTAACCCGTCTTCCGGATGGTCAACCAGAAGGGAAACCAATCCGTGCCCCACCTCTAACTGCAATGGCTGTGCCAATGCCGGACGTGTTGCGGATATAGGAGCTGAAGTTGCCGCGAATTGCTCACCGGTGGCCGTCTGCGTCCTACGGTGAAGTAACCAAGCCCCGGCAAGCGCTGCTATTCCGACCAGCACAAGGGGCAATTTCGGCGTACCGGGGACGACCGCGAGCAGGAGAAGCGCGACACCCCCGGCCGCGGCTGCGGTCGGCTGGAGTAGAACCTGTGCGCCCAGCTCCCCGGCCAGGTCGGACGCAGCGGCACCGCGGGAAACCATGATTGCGGCCGAAGCAGCCATCAGCAGCGCGGGCAAAAGGATGACAATCCCCTCTCCGACAGCCAACATCCCGTAGTGAGCCACCGCCGCCTGGGCCGAGAGACCGTTGCGGGTGATGCCCATATACAGACCGCCTGCAAACGCAATTACTATGACCACGACAGCTCCGATTGCATCGCCGCGGACGAACTTGGACGCACCGTCCATCGCGCCGTAAAAATCCGCCTCCGCTTGAATCTCACGTCGTCTTTGCTGCGCCTCGTCTGCATCAATGTTACCGGCGTTCAACTCCGCGTCTACGCTCATTTGCTTGCCGGGCATGGCGTCCAGGGCGAAACGCGCCGCGACCTCGGCCACGCGTCCCGCCCCGCTGGTGACAACCACGAAGAGCGCAATAGCCAAAATGAGCACGAAGGCGGCGCCGACTGCGAGTTCGCCCCCGCTTGCGAGCCGTCCAAACGTTTCTATCATCGCGCCGCCGGTCCCAGTCGCGAGAATCAAGCGTGTAGCGGCAATTGACAGGACCAGGCGCAGCAGGCTTGATAGGAGCAGGAGAGTGGGCAATGCTGTGAATTCAACCGGGCGCTGAACGGAGATAGTCAGCAGGAGGCACATGAGCGCGGCGAGAAAGTTCACCGCGAGTAGAATGTCCAAGGCCAGCGGCGCAAGTGGCACCAAGAGCACCAAGAGAGCACCGATAGTAATTGCCGCAACAACAAGTTGTCCGGCAGCGGCCTGGGGCTGTGACACGACGTCTTCGCTGCGCTGAGCGGCCATGAATACCACCGCGCGGCCGGCTCGATGTGTGCTGGCTCATGAAATATGGGGGACCGGCGCATTATACCAGAAACGCCGGCCTGCGACAAGCCGGTTAGCCGGGCCGAAGGAGAATATTGTCACCGCACGAATTTATCTTCAAACCGACGAGTGTACTTTCAGCCGGATGTACAGGCACAGGAGACGAAATCTCATGGGCAAGACGAGAACGCTGGCGGCCGCGCTCCTGACGGCGGCTGTGCTGTTCGGGGCCGTACCCGTACATGCGGACAGGCCGGTGGTTGCACTTGACCTTTATCATCATCAGCCTCCGATGCTTGAGATAGGAGCAAATGTGGTGACGGGGGAGTACGGTCGGGCAGTCGGACGGTACACATGGGATGACTGGTACCATCCCAACGGTTTTGCGACACTTCGGGCAATCCTCGAGCCGGAATTCTCCTGTACGACCATAAAGCAGCCGCCGTGGCCGGCTGGGCGGCGCGCTCCCAGCCTATCAGTGTGGCAGATGTCGAGGCGATTACATCTTTTGTGCGCCGTGGCGGCGCCCTCGTGATGATAGGAAACGCACTCGGCAAGAGCGCTCAAGGCGACTTGGAAGGCTTTGACCGCAAGGGTCTTAATTCCCTCGCAAAGCAGTTCGGGTTGCGCTTCAACGCGGATAGCACCGGTGCCATCCCGGTTAACATTCCGGCTGATGGCGAGACATTCAACGGCCCCATGCGTCTTTACTACGGCAATGGTTGCTCGTTGGAGCTGGTCGAGACTCCGGGTGCGCACACCAGGCCGCTGATTGAATATAAGGGGGAGATCCTGGCAGCTCTCTCGCGATTCGGCGATGGTAAGGCGCTTGCCATCGGCGACTGCGGCTCGTGGGGCAACGGTCTGATGTCCCTGCCGGGCTATGACAATTCGGATATCGCAAGGCGCTTGTTTGAACTGATGAAGACTGACAACAGGACGCCAAATGCGCCCCGCATGGCGCCGCTTCGTTTCGACGGCGCCTATGAGGTTGCGGCAACCTGGACGATTGCAACTATCAGGGGATACAAGCTCAACGCGGAACTCCTGGCTGCTCTCAATCCCAGGGCATCTGTAGAGCGCTTTGCCCATTACTACATCCAGCACGAAGACTGGAAGGTACGCGTGAAGATTGTATTCGGCCCCGCGCAGCCTGAGGGTGGACGGGCAGTAGCAATCATACCGAGTCCTCCTCGCACGCGGCCGGGGATGCAGGTGCCAGCGCGGCCGTTGCTTGCAGTACAAATCGGACCGGGAGGAAATATCCGACTGGACAAATCGCTCTCCCCAGCCCGCACGCTGCCCTGTCACTGGCGCACGCTTGTGCCGATTCTCCTGCCCGCTCTTTGTTTTGGCGGAGTAAGTGTGACCACGAGTTTACCGCTGCTGCCATTGGAAATGCGCAAGCAGCCCACGCTGCTTCGTGCTGAAAACAAACGCTGGTCAAGTGCGTCGAAGCAAACGGCAGGCTCCCTGCACGCCGACCTTGGCGGCACATCCCTGAGCGACTTCCTCGAGCGGCGAAATCTGCGACCTGTTGAAGGATTGGCCGTGGCAGGAGGCAATGAGATATTACACTGGGAGACACGGTTTGCCCCGGACACCCAAGTCGTAGAAGCGTCTCGAACTAATATTACCTGTAATCTGTGGTTGGATTCCGGTGCCGACGAGCCGTTGTACGTCAATATCAGTCTCGTGCTTTATCTGAGGCAAATTCGGTGAGCGGAGCGTGTGCGCGTTTCAGTTGCACGGGGTACAGCATTCCGCTCGTCGTGAAATGAGGATGTTATGCATGGAAGACCTCCATGAAACGATTTACGTGCTTGTCGGAATCGAACGGGATCCCATGCCCGAGGAGCCGAAACGCACGAGGTATTGGGTCGCCGCCGGGCCTTGTCCTGTATGTGGCCATGTCGCGCGATTCTTGCGTTGTAAGGGCGATGAACTTGTTGTGGAATGTGGCCGCTGCAGAGCACAGACTCCAACCGGGCTGAACGCGGATTTGCTGCCGGAGGTATCCTATGTCTTTTGGTGCTCGAACCCGCAGTTTGAGACTGATGAACCGCCGCTTACGCGGGAGCAGCGTGAGGAGATTGAGCGCCTCCTTGCAAGTTTTCCGGACGAGGAGCCTGCCTATTTTGGTGTGATTATCGAAGCCGGGATTTGCCGTCGCACACGCGACTGCATTAACGTGGCTTGTCAATACCATCATCGTTTCATCCAGCCGGGCGGCAAATAGAGAGGAACTTGCATCCATCTGCCACACGATGGGAGGAATTCAGAGGCGCGTGCAGAAGACATAAAAACTGCTGTCTGAGTGCGGGTTGAAGGATGTACTGTGTACATAAAAGGAGGCTTTGATGTGAAACAGCAACTTAGCCCAGCGGTTGTCGTCGTAGTCTTGGTCATAGTCATAGTGATTCTGGCCGCTGCGTGGTGGTTCACTTACGGCAAGCCTAAGCCCTCTGCTAGCCAGGCTCAGGACCAATACAAGGGGATGAGTGTGCCTCCGGAGATAGGCGGTGCTGCCCCTCCAGCGCCTGTGGCTCCCGGAACGCCGCCCGCTGCGCCTGCCGGACCATGACGGGAATTGTTCGGCAGCATCGCCGGTAATGTGACGAATTGAGTAGACGAGGCGGCTGCGATGGAGCCGCCTCGTCTTTCGTTTGGACGGTCTATGTGAGAAAAATGGGCTGAGACCATGCCCGCAAGCCGCTGGGGCTGACGACCTCTACCCGCACGTACCGTTCGTGCCCGCTTAGCCGGTAAGTGGCTCCCTGCAGGGGAGGGCGGTGGTCGGCGTGGACGCAGTAGCCTTGCTGGTTGTTTGCTACGAAGTGGATGGACGCCGCGTCCGTGCATTCGACCGTCACCTTCCCATTGCTCACCCGTAGCTCGAGAATCTGCGGGCCCATGGTGCAATAGTAGTGACCGAGGCGGAGGGCATCAAGGACCGCCTCGGGGGTAAGTGCGGGTGTGCGGACCATGGTCCAGCCGCCGAAGAAGTCCCAACCGCACCGATGGCAATCATCCACTGCAATTGCTGTCAGCCTCGCCCCTCGCAATAGCAGGTCGTCCCAGTGAACCGAGGAAAAGCCCTTTGCAATCTCAATCTCACAGCCATGGTTGTAAACCTCAATCCCGCGCAAGCCCTCCACGCCGTCCAAATCGCTGACGGACAGGCACGACCAGTAAGGGTGGGCCACGAAACTAACGCCTCCGGCGTCCTGCACGGCGTCAACAGCATCCTGCAGCGTCATATCATTGGAGAAGCTCGATACATCGTCGAGGCCCAGTGCTACGACGTGAAAATCGCCTCCCGACGATGAACGTCCGACGCTTAACTCTGCGCCGGGAATGCAGAGGATGTCAGGCTCCCCGACTATTGCGGGCTATTGCGGGGTCAGTGACCTTGCCGTGGTCGGTGATTGCCAGGATATCATATCCATAACTGCGGTACCAGCCGGCGAGGTGGGTAGGGGAGACCATACCGTCGGACTCCGTGGAGTGCGCGTGGAGATTAGCTTTGTACCAGTTTCCTGCTATTTCAAAAGGGTTTGACGAATTCAATTATATGAACCTCCTGATGGTGTTAGACGCCGGTATCGCCTCTTATAGCGGCCAGCGCGTCTTGGATACGATGACGAACCCATGAGTACGTCTCGACCTGCAACTGCTTTTCAAGCGGCTCAATGGCTGTCTTGGTCCCGATTGCGCCGAGTGCTTGAGCAGCCAGACCCCTATCGCCCCAG
>JALGUK010000305.1 GCA_029820875.1 Candidatus Zipacnadia bacterium | reverse complement strand
TCTTCCGCCAGATTAAGCGTTTCGGTCACGACCTGGGCCGTGCGCGTCTCGTCCGGAATGAGGGCATCCATCACCCTCGGCCGCACCGTGGCCATTTGGGGGCGATGCTGCCGCGTGAGAATCGTGGCCATGATGTTCCCGCCGAAAGCAGGGCGGGTCTGCAGGAGAAGATTGGAGCCCTCTTCGATGTCCAGGCCGGTGCAATCCGCGGTCAGACCGGTACCGATGTGTGTAGCGACGGCGCCGGCAAGGTCGCGCCCCAGCGGAGTGGCACCAATCAGCATGATTTCAGGCTTGTACTTATGGATGAGGTTGACGCACGCGCGGGTATAGGGGGCGGTTCGGTACGTTTTAACGATGGGATCGTCTATGATGTATACCTTATCGGCCCCGTAGGCGGCCGCCTGCCGTGCGAGGTGCTCAACACCGCTCCCCAGCACCAGCGCCGACAATTCGCACCCAAGCGTCTCGGCCAGACGCCGCCCGCAGCCAAGAAGTTCCCAGGAGACCGGGTGGGCCGCTCCCCCCGTTTGTTCGACGAAAACCCAAACGCCACGGTAGTCCCGTAAACCCTCCTGCCGAGCCTCCTCCCGCTTCTTGCGGACGGCGGCATCGAGCTTCTTCTGGGCCGCTTCCGAGAGTCCCTCAATATAAAGACACGAGGTGGGGCATTCCGGTACGCATTTGCGGCAGACCGTGCACTTGTCGTAGTCAATAACCGCTACATCGCCCTCGACGTGAATAGCGTCGAACGGGCAGACGGCCTCGCAGGCGCCGCAGGCGATGCACTTTTCGGGGATTATCCTAAGTTTCGGCTTTTCCGCCAATGATCTCACACGCCTTTGGTCTGCCGCCGCCCGACTGTTGCAATAATCCGTTCGACCAGTTCCGAGGCGACGGCGGCCGGGTCCTTACCCTCCCCGATTATTTCGCCAGGTTCTCGCTCGGGAGGGGCGAAAATCTTGCTGACCACCGTGGGCGAACCCTTAAGCCCGAGAAGGTCCTCTTCAGCCTCGATGTCCAGGTGTCCCCAGACCTCCGGCTGATAGCGGGCGGCGCGAATCATGTCGGGCATGGAGGCATATCGTACCTCGTTCAGCTCCTCGACACAGGTCAGCAATGCCGGAAGGCGCGCCTCCACCGTCTCGACGCCGTTCTCGAGGCGGCGCTTGACGCGGATGGTCCGCCGCTTGATGTCCACATCCTCTACGGCCGTCGCGTAAGTGATTTGCGACAGGTCCAACCGCTGGGCGAGGCCCGGGCCGACCTGCGCGGTGTCGCCGTCAATCGCTTGCTTGCCGCACAGCACGAGGTCCACCGGCTCCTCCTCGGCGAGCTTCCTGATGGCAGAAGCGATTGTGTAACTGGTGGCGAATGTGTCGGCGCCGGCGAATGCCCGGTCGCTCAGCAGGACCGCGCGGTCTATACCCAGGGAGATGCAAGTCCGCAGTGCGGCAACGGCCTGAGGCGGGCCCATCGAGAGCGCTGTGGTCCGGCCGCCGTAACGCTCCTTGAGGCGAACCGCCTCTTCGGCTGCGTGGGCATCGTGCGGGTTGAGGATGGACGGGACGCCCTCACGCATCAGTGTATTGGTTTCCGGGTCTATCCGAATCTCGGTCGTGTCCGGTACTTGCTTGACGCAGACGACTATGTTCATATTGCTTCTCTGACTCCGTACCGGTGTCTATAAGCTTCAATACTCTTAACACACGCAGCCGGCGTCGAGTAACCGCCGCCTCAAATCTTTTATGTCTATCTCCCGCGGCGGGATGTTCCGGTCTGCCGACATCGCGGCGGCCACCCCGCAGGCCTCGCCGATGGCCATGCACGGTCCCATAACACGGGCGGCGGCCATCGCCTGGTAGTCAGCCGAGATGCAGCGACCCGACACAAGAAGGTTGTTGAGCCTGGCGGGCACCAGTGCGCCGTAGGGGATGTCGAAGTAATCGGGAGGACACAGTTCGTCGGGCAGTTCATCATAGTGGTCGGTGAGCATGTAGCAATCGGTCTTCGGGCACTTCTTGTAGCACAGGTGAACCCCGTCCCGGACCAAGCCGCGCGGGCAGTGGATGTCTATCCAGTAGGAACACCTTGCGACGGCGTCTTCACGCTTCCTGCCCGCAACGACATCGGCCCCTACGACCCTTTCTTCTCCCACTATCTGGCGGGTCTCACGCACACCGATTTGGGGGGCCGTGCTGATTAGGTAACACTCTTCCAGGCCTGGAACGTTCTCGCGCCAAAAACTGACAATCTCCCACACCTGCCGTCGCAGGTATAGTTCCCCGCGGGTGAGGTCCTCCACATCGGTCCCGTCGCCGGCGAAACGGGTGACATTCACGCTCGTTTGGTCGGCCCGCAGCACCGACCCGCGGAAACCAATACCGTTGTTATAGGCGACGAAGCGTCCTTCCTGAATCGCGCGGTCAATGATCCCGCCGGCGGCCTCGCGCTGCTCAGGAGTGATGCGGTCCATACCGCCCATGCGGAAGAAATTGCCCATGGCCATCGGCTTGCCGTCGGCGGGGCGCCCCTTGGTGCATTCCGCACCTGCGCGATACGCGATGTCGGCGTCGCCGGTGGCGTCCACGAAGCACTTCGCGAGCACCGCCTGCCGCCCGGACTTGTTCTCCAGCACGACGGCCTTGACGGTGTTATCCTGCACAACGGGTGTGACTGCAAGGCTGTGAAACAAAAGCTGCACGCCGGAGTCGCTGCATATCCGGTCAGCGATGAACTTGTAGGCTTCGACATCAAAGGGCAGGCCCCAGCTACGCATCGCCTCATCCCAGGGCATAGCACCGCCGACAGCGGCCATGGCCTCGCAGAACTCCCTCGTGACGCCGCCTACTGCAGGAGTCTCGGAATTGGCTTCGTGCAGGCCGAGAATCGGTCCCACCATCCCAGCCGTCGCCATGCCTCCGAGGAAGCCGTATCGCTCCACGAGAAGGGTCTTCGCGCCATGCCGCGCAGCCTGGACGGCAGCAGTGAAGCCTCCCGGGCCTCCGCCGATGACGCAGACATCCACCTCGCGCACGACGGGAATCTCACG
>JALGUK010000304.1 GCA_029820875.1 Candidatus Zipacnadia bacterium | reverse complement strand
GCGGTACACGTCATTTCGCAGGCCCTTGAAGAAGTCAATCACCTCGACCTGGGTGACGACGTCCATGTTCTTCCCCTCGGCAAGCGTCAGCCTGCAGTGCGCGAGCAGCTCCGTACACGGAGTGAGCTTGCTCTTGGGCTTGCCTATCCCCTTCGCGACCGCACTGACCTTACCCCGCTCACGGGTAAGCAGCGTGAGCACCCGGTCGTGCTCGCGAATCTTGACGGCCCTGAGGGTCAACGCTTCGGTCAAATAGGTGGGCATGGCAGCCGAATTCTGCGGCCCTCTTATACGGCGGTACCGCTCTTCAGTTCCGCTACAAACCTCGCCGCCGAATCAACGACGTTGTCCCGGGATGCCTCGGCGATAACATTCACGATTGCGCTGCCGACAATAGCCGCATCGGCCAACCGGCATACCGCATGGACCTGCTGCGGCGAGGAGATTCCGAAGCCGATACCGATGGGCTTGTCGGTGTGTTCGCGGACACGGGCGACCAACTCGGACAGGTCCGGCGGCAGGTCCTTGCGCGCCCCGGTGACGCCGGTGCGGCTGATGCAGTAAACGAAACCGGTTGAGCGTCGGCAGACCTCTTCCATGCGCTCCGGCGGGCTGGTCGGCGCAACGAGAAATATCGTATCCAGCCCGTGGCCGTGGGCGATGCGGGTCCATTCGTCACTTTCGCCGGGCGGGAGGTCTGAAATCAACATCCCGTCAACGCCGGCATCCTGCGCTTGCGCCGCGAACCGCTCCGGGCCAAACCGCAGGATGGGGTTGAAGCAGGTCATCAGCACTATCGGAACCTCGCAGGCGGCGCGAATATCCCGCACGCACTCGAGCACTCCCGCCACCGTAGCCTTCTTCGCAAGTGCGCGGCTGGAAGCGGCCTGGATGGACGGCCCGTCCGCGAGCGGATCTGAAAATGGGATGCCGAGTTCGACAATATCCGCACCCGCCTCGGCGATGGCGGGCACCAACTTGGCCGTGGTTGTGAGGTCCGGGTCACCGGCTGTGATGAACGTGATGAGGCCCTTCTCGCCGCGTGCCTTCAGCGCCTCAAAGGCTTCCCCGATGCGCGTCATGACGGCCTCACCTCCCGCAGCCTGCGGACCTCTTGTGCGTCCTTGTCCCCGCGACCGGAGAGGTTGATGATAACTACGTCATCCGACGAGAGTTGCTCACGCATTTTGATGACCTGCGCGACTGCGTGCGCACTCTCCAGGGCCGGGATAATTCCTTCGAGCCGCGCCAGCGTCTCGAAGGCCTCGAGCGCCTCCTCGTCGGAGACCGGTACGTACTGGGCACGGCCTGTTTCCTTCCAGTGCGCATGTCCGGGACCGACACCCGGGTAGTCAAGGCCCGCGGCGATTGAGTGGGCGGGCAGAACCTGCCCGTCATCGTCCTGGACCATATAACTATACGCACCGTGCAGAATACCCTTCGTGCCCACGCTCAGCGGAGCCGCGTGGTTTCCAGGTTGGAGGGACCTCCCACCTGCCTCGACCCCGATGAACCGCACACTCTCGTCCGCTTCAAACGGGTAAAACAGGCCCATCGAATTGCTCCCGCCCCCCACACATGCAACCAGGTAGTCCGGCAGACGCCCCTCCTTCTCGAGAATCTGTGCGCGCGCCTCGCGGCCGATTACCGACTGGAAGTCGCGTACAATCGTCGGGAACGGGTGCGGCCCGGCAACGGTTCCGAAGACGTAATGGGTATTTTCGACCGATGTCATCCAGTCACGAAATGCCTCGTTGATTGCGTCCTTGAGCGTCCGGGTGCCAGAGTCCACCGAGATGACCCGTGTGCCCAGAAGCTCCATCCGGAAGACGTTGAGGGCCTGGCGCCTTACGTCTTCGGTGCCCATGTACACATCGCACTTAAGCCCGAACAACGCCGCGGCGGTCGCAGTCGCGACCCCGTGCTGGCCGGCTCCGGTCTCGGCTATCACGCGCGGCTTGCCCAGTCGCACGGCCATCATCGCCTGGCCGAGGGTGTTGTTGATCTTGTGAGCGCCGGTATGGCAGAGGTCTTCACGCTTCAGATAAACCTTAGCCCCGCAGTACTCGCTGAGCCGCTCGGCCAGATAAAGCGGGGTAGGCCGTCCGGCATAATCCTTGAGATAATAATCGAGCTTTGCGCGAAATTCGGGGTCGTCCTTGACTCGTTCGTACTCTTTGGCGAGTTCGTCAAGAGCGCACATCACCGTTTCAGGGACGAATCTCCCGCCGAACTCGCCGAAGTAACCTGATTTGAGCGCCGCCTCTGGCATAGTAGTTCCCTTCCGATAGCGATTTGACGGGCTACCGGCGGCTGGCTCCAGGCGCTGCCGGCAGCTCCAAATTGGGCTGCGAAACGTTACCCCCTGTCAGTCAACAAAGAAGCCGTTTGTATCCGATGACGCCCAGTTGTCCAGTCGGCTGAATAGTTCCAGGAAGTTCAAATCCGCCGCATCGGCGCCCTGGAATCCCGGAATACGAAACGCGTCCACCCACCAGAAGTAGCTGACCTGCGAGCGCAGTTCCGCCTCCGGAAGCGGCGGGTAGGTCAGCCGGCTGAAGGGTGTGAAACCAGTCCAGCCCAGATACAGGTCCTTAAACTGCTGGTCCGGGTCCACGTTAACCGCGTAGACATCGGCAACCGGAACAAGGTCCCAGTCGAACTTGGGCGTTCGATCGCTGAACATACTGTTGGGGCGCGGGCACCGGAGTCGCGGCGGCGGGATGAAGGTCGGGAAGCTCAGGTTGACGACACTGGTGCGCCCGGCGGTTACAAACACGTTCAATACGCGCGCGTATGACGATGATGTGCCGCCGATGCCAAAACGCGAGGGCGAATGCGGGTTCCTCATATACTCGTACATGCGCCGGGACGCGCCAGCCCCCTCCTGCTCGCTGCGGAAGACAGCCTGTGTCGAGTCCGCCGCTGCCCATACCCAATAGGTGCCGGGCGGAAGACCGTTGAATGTAGTGAGCGAGCCGACGTCGCGGAGGGTGGAGCTTACAACATCCACCATATTCCCGACACCGATAGCAATCGCGCCCACGGTTGCGTTCGTCGGGAAGCCACGGGGGTTGATACTACCCGAGTTTGTGCTCGTCGCATCATACAGGTCGAGGTTGACCTCTACCGGGTTGCCCTCGCGGACGTCCAGGTCGGTGGGGCTCCACCCGCACAAGACCGACGGCGCGTCCCGCCACAACCTGGACCGTCCCGTCCGGGGTGTCGGGTGTGTTCCAGCCGACGTATACGGCGACGTTCTGTACCTGTGCACCGTGGACGGTTACGTTCACAGTGACCAGACCGGTCGGGTTCTCGGGCTGAGGCTCCAGATACAGGTTCACGTTCGACGAGTCAATCTCGACAGAACGGGCGCGGTGGCGGCCGCTGCCCGCGCTCATCAGGACACGACCGTTGCACGGCGTGGGATCTATAACATAGCGCCCATCCTGAAATGTCGGCACCCCGATATCGTTCGCCAGAACCCGTGCGCTGACGCCGGTGAGGGAATTCTCGTCATAGACCGTTCCGCGGATGAAGCCGAGGGTGTTTCCTTGCCCGAACACCCATGTCGCAACGCCTGGGTCGGTGTCGCTGCCGCCGCTACAGCCGGTGATAACGAAGGCGACAACTGCAAACGCTGCAAGCATCAAGCCGTCGCCGCCTGTGCCGAGCCGCCGCAGCGGCTGCACTTCGGGACACCTGTCAGCGTATTAAGCAACGGCCCAGGCTCCTCCCTGCGCATCAGCGACGTTCCCACCAGAATCGCATCCACACCCGCCTCCGCTACGCACTGCACGTCAGCTTTTGAATGGACTCCACTTTCACTGACGATTGTGACACCGTATGGGATCAGTTTAGCAAGTCGTTTTGTGACACTCAGGTCAACGCGAAACGTCTTCAAATCGCGGTTGTTAATCCCGATAATGCTCGCTCCTGCCCTTCCATTGATGCACGAGGCCAAGCAGCTCCGCCAGGCGGTCGTCTGTGAGGATGGCCGTTATGAGAAGCACTGCATCCGCTCCAATCGCCCGCGACTCGAGCACCTGGAGCGGATCAATGATGAAGTCCTTGCGAAGCACCGGCAGTTCAGATGCGCTCTTGACCTGTCCGACCCACTCGGGTTCGCCGCGAAAGAATCGCGAATCGGTCACAATCGAGATAGCGCCTACACCTGCGCGCTGGTATGCACGTGCCCGGGACGCGACGTCGAGCTGCTCGCATAGTACTCCGGCCGAGGGCGACGCCTTCTTAATCTCGGCGATCACAGCCACGTCGGAGCCGTGCCTGAGCGCCCCGCCGAAGTCCCGGGGCGCAGGAGCAGTCCGCGCAGCCGACAAGAGGAGCTCCTCTCGCATCTTCGCGAGCCCGTCGGCGAGTTCCTTCTGTTTGTGGGCGACGATCTCGTCGAGAATCAAAGCTGACGCTCACTCCATCTCCAAGGGCGTGCAAGGTCTTAGGGACTCGCGGGCGAGACGCCCGCGGTACCGGGTTTCTGCTACATAAGTTTCCAAGGGCGTCCAATATCTCAGGTTCCAACGGGCGAGACGCCCACGCCACCAGATTATTCCGGAGCGTAGTCCCGAAGGGCGTGCAGGGTCTGAAGGGCATTGCCACTATCAATGGATTCCGCCGCAAGGCCAATACCCTCCACGATGTTGTCGGCTATGCCAGCCACGTAGATTGCGGCGGCGGCATTGAGCAGCACGACATCACGCGACGGCCCCGTCTGCCCCTCCAGCACGTCCAGGAGCATTCGGGCACAGTGGTCCGGCTTCCCGCCCTCGATATCCTCGGGGCGAGCGCGCTTCAGGCCGACATCCTCGGGCGTGAGCGTGTAGGTTTCGACTCGCCCGTCGCGCAGCTCGCTCACCTGCGTTTCACCGAAGATGGAAAGCTCGTCCACACCGTCCAGGCCATGGACCACCAACGCGCGCTCACATTCCAGTGATGCCAATGCTGCAGCAATCAACTCCGTGAGTGCCAGCTCATACACTCCCACAACTTGACGCCTTGCGCCCGCCGGGTTAGTGAGCGGCCCGAGGATGTTGAAGACGGTTCGGATTCCAATCTCGCGCCGCGGTCCGACGGCGTACTTCATAGACGGGTGCAAAAGAGGCGCGTACAGGAAGCCGATTCCGACTTGCTCAATGCACCTTGCGACCCAGTCCGGCGGAAGCTCGATGTCAATGTGCAGCGCCTGCAAGACATCAGCACTGCCGCATTGACTGGTTACGGAGCGGTTCCCGTGCTTGGCCACCACAACACCGGCGCCGGCGGCCACGAATGCGGCAGCCGTGGAGATGTTGAACGTGTCGAGTTTGTCTCCACCCGTGCCGCAAGTGTCAATGAGCGGCTCATGGCTGGTCTGGACGCGGATGCAGTTCTCGCGCATTGTGGTCGCAAACCCGGCGATTTCCTGCGGCGTTTCGCCCTTCATGCGCAATGCCGTGATAAACGCTGCGATCTGGGCATCGGTCGCCTCGCCTGCCATAATCCTGTCCATTGCCGCCTTGGCTTCCTCTGCGGTCAGGTCCACTCCCTCAACGACCTTGCGGATGGCGTCCCGGATCATTGTGGCCTCACTCCGTATCACTTGGCTTATGCTGCTTAGCCTCCCTAACGAGACCTGGGGCAGCCCGAAGGACCGTCGTTTCCTCCTTGTCGAGCTGGTCGAGAAGCCGGCCGTTGCGCTCGTTCATATCAAAGCATCGAGGCCGACCGGTGTGCCCTCCTCTGGGGCCGCCGTTGTGCAAGCACCAACCCGCGGCTCCCCCAGCCAGCGCTCCGCGCAGGTCCTCCAGGAAGTCCTCCGCTGCGGGTTGCCATCGGCCGTAGTCACGCCGGAACGGCTCCTGGTAGTGCACGGGCGCGATGTGCCCGAGTTCCTTCATTCGCTTCAGATACCCCCGCGTGATACCTTCGGTCTTCGCCGGCAAATTGGCATTACGCCCCAGGTGTGGACTGAAAAAGTCCAGGCCGGCAGTGAGCAGGTAATCCCTGGGGTCCCGGTGGCCCGAGGCCGTAAGCAGCCGCTGTGGATCAATGCGCTTGACCTCGTCGCGCAGCTTCCGCAGGTCCTGGAAGCTCACATACCGCGCGTCACGGACGTCCCGCTCGTTCGCCAGGTCAAAGTAAACGTTGCGGAA
>JALGUK010000011.1 GCA_029820875.1 Candidatus Zipacnadia bacterium | reverse complement strand
CGGGAATCGCGAAGGGCCTGTGTGGCCGCCGTTTGAGAAGATGCAGGCGCGTCTTGAAAAGTGGCAACGCGAGCACCCCGACATCGTGCATGTACAGGTGCTGGATAAATCGGCGGAAGGACGGCCGATTTATGCCGTACGGCTGACGGACCCGGCAGGCGATGACGAGCAAAAGGAACACGTGCTGCTTACGAACCCGCACGTAGGCGCGGAGCGGTCCGGCGGCACGGCGATGTTCGCCACGATGCAGTGGCTGCTGTCCGGAGACCGCCTCGCCCGCGAGACTCTCAGGCACCAGTTGATTGTCTGCATGCCGGTGGCCAACCCGGACGGGTACGTGCACGAGCGCTCCACCAACACCCTCGGTAAGCACCAGTACATAAAATGGACACCCGAAGGACCGGAGGACCCGCCGAACAATCCCGAGGGAGTCGCGATACAGCGTATGCTCGATGAGCTGCAGCCGGAGGTCCACGCGGAATATCATGGAACCAGCATGAGTTTCGCGGGCTATATCATGACGGAAAGCTCGGGGGCAGCCTGGTCCAATGTTGCTCTCCGGCCCTACTACCACCGCATCATACAACTTATGGACGAAGCCGCCGAAGCCGAGGGCTTTCCATCCGCCACGCTCGAAAGCGACGCCGAAAGGGTGTACTGGGGCCCGGAACTGGAGCAATTCGATATGTCGGATATGCTCTGGCTCGGGCGTTCCCGTTTTTACGCCGCCATTTATGCGTACTATCACTATCACACCCTGCCCCTGGCCTCGGAGATTGCATGGGACCGAAGCGGGGTGGCCCGCCACCGGCGGCTGCTGCAGATAGGCAACGAGGTCTGGCCGGGAGAATACTACCCGGGCTACCCGACGCGTGTGATTCTGTGCAACGCGTTCCATAAGATAGTCGCCTACGGGCGCACAGCGGCGGCACGACGCCGCAGCCGTGTAGAGCTGTGGAACAAGCAGGGACAGATTGTGCACGGGATGAACAATCCGCAGACCGATGGGAAAGTGTTGTATGTCTGCGCCACGTCGCGAGCCGCCCGCGAACGATGGCTGAAGGACCCGACAGTCAAGGGATTCGTGGAAAACCTGCGGGGGCACCCGAAGGTCCGCTACGACGAGGTCCGACGCTTCGTCAAGAGGCGTTTGGGCGGTCCTGAGACAGCGTGTCTTTACCTGCAAGGCGGAGGCGGTGCTGAGGAATCACCAATCGAGCACGGCCTGGCGCTTCGACTGCGCGTGCCCTATTCCAAGGCGAAAATCCGCACCCTGCGCGTCAACGGCTACCCGGTGCAGCAGTCGGAAACAGACGGATACATCACCTGGGTTGCGAAGGCGTTCACCAACATTCAGATTAACATCCCGCCTGAGAGGTCCCGGGCCGAGGATTTCTTCGTCGTAACATTGGACTACGACCCGGGTGAAAGACGCGTAATCACGGAGGGCTGGTAATTGATGTCCGGCGACATCAACCGGCAGGCGCCGCAAAGGCCGAGGGACGCTTCAGGGCCGGTATGGGACGGCCCGGTCTCCGGCGATTCCACTCCCCGGGAGACGCAGGAACAAGCCGGAAACGCCTGCGGCGACGATGTCGGGCCCTATGCCCTGGTCATAGAAGACCTCGTGAAAGATTATGGAAAAAAGCGCGTAGTAGACCATGTAAGCCTGTGCATCCCACGTGGCGAGTTCTTCGGCTTCATCGGCCCCAACGGGGCCGGGAAGACGACTACAATCAAGATGATTGCGGGGCTGCTCAAGCCGACCTCGGGGCGCATAATCGTGGCGGGCCATTCGGTGGACCGCGATCCGCTTGCCGCGAAGGCGGTTATCGGGCTTCTGCCCGAGGAACCCAATCTCTACGAGAGATTGAAAGGCCGCGAGTTCCTGGAGTTCGCAGGTGGAATGTACGGGATTGAGCCGGCGGAGGTGGCGCGGCGGTCCGTTGAGTTGCTTCACCTGATGGAGCTAACCAATGATGCGGAGACGCTAATCGTTGATTATTCAAGCGGAATGCGCAAGAAACTGTCGCTGGCCGCTGCACTGATTCACAACCCCGAAGTGCTGGTACTTGACGAGCCGTTTACCGGCATTGACCCCGTCTCCTCGCGCGCGATACGCAATGTCCTTGGCCGGTTGCGGGAGCGGGGCGCCACTATATTTTTTTCCTCGCACGTACTGGAGGTCGTCCAACGGCTGTGTACTCGACTGGCCATCCTGCACCAGGGCCGCGTCGTAGCCCAGGGCTCGGTCGCGGATATCATCGCCGCGGCGCACGCCGGGGGAGACGCCGCTCTTGAGGACGCCTTCATTAAGCTTGTAGGGGCGTCGGATGAGGAAAGCGAGTTGTCGTGGATATCCTGAGGCGGCTGATTGCGCTTAAATGGAAGCTCGCTCTGCGAGGCTATCAGCGGGATCGCAGACGTCTGGTCGGTCTCGTGCTCCTGTTGCTGTTCGCGTTGCCGGTCGCCATCGGCTTCTCCGTGCTGTCGCTGATGGGATACTTGCAATTGCCGGGGAGGCTTCCATTTGAGCTTCTCAGCGGCGTTCTGACCGCCGTCTGGCTCCTGTGGACGGTCTTTCCCGTCCTCGGGTTCAGCCTTAACGAGACTTACGATCCCACCAAGCTGTTCGTGTTCCCGCTGACTACCACTACCATCTTCTTCGCCGGAGTGCTCGGCGCGTTCTTGGACCTGCCGGTGGTATTCCTCCTGCCGATGCTGCTGGTTATCCTTATCGGGTTCGGGCAAACGCTCGCAAGTGTCCTCTTCACGGTAGCGGCCTTGGCACTTTTCATGCTGCAGACACTCGCCTTCAGTCAGACGTGCCTGACGGCGCTTCTGGGACTGCTTAAGTCGCGCAGGTTCCAGGATGCGGTGACTATTATCGTCCCCCTGATATCGGTGAGCACATACGTAGCGCTCCAGGTCCTCCCGCCCCAGGTTTTCAGGAATGTTGACTGGAGCAATCCCGAGCACGTGGCGAACATCCGATTTACTGCAAAGCTGATTTGGCTGCCCAGCGGGCTGACCGAGGCAGCCATCGAAAATGCATGTTCCTCCCGTTATGGATTGGCGTTTACGTTTCTGGCGTTGCTGGCCGTCGTCACGGTGATGACAATCATCGTCGGGGGATGGGTGCTGCGGAAGGTGCATCTCGGGGAGATAGACGTGGGCAAGTCGCATCGGAGGGAGCGGCGCCCGGGAACGCACGTTCTGCCCGGGTTCATTCGCACCGCCCTGAATATCGTCCCTGTTCCGGTCAGAGCCATGCTGGTCAAGGAACTGCGGCATCTCTGGCGCGAGCCGGAGATGAAGGCCATCCTCGTCACATTCCTGTTCCCGGTGATATTCCTGGTGGTATTCCTGAGGTTTGCGCCCAGCGGCCTGGCGCCGTACGTGCCGCTGATAGTCGGGTTCTCCGTCTTTGGCACTTTCCACCTGGCAATGAACGCCTTTGGGCACGACCGACAGGCCCTCGAGGTGCTCCTGAGCTACCCGACTCGGCGCCGCGACATTCTACTGGGCAAGAACATCGCCGCGAGTATAATCATGAGCATTATCACCGTCTTGCTTTTGGCCATCGTCATACTCCTGCGCGCTATGCCCGTCCTGGGTCTGACTGTAGTCCCATTCGTCGCAGCGGGCATCCTCGTCCTTCTGGCGGCGGGCAATTTCAGTTCAATCTATTTCCCGACGCGCATACCCCACCGGGGCGAAAATCCCTATACCCAGTCGGTGACAAAGGGATGTATTACGGCATTCGTCCGGACGATCGCGCTTCAGGCCGCCGCAGTGACCAGCCTTCCGATTGTCGCCGGCTTTGTCGGGCCGTGGCTGTACGGACCTCCCGCGTGGCTGGTTCTGACCGCTCCACTTTCACTCATTTACGGCCTGGTGGTGTACCGGGCCTCTCTGCGCCCGGCTGAAAGAAGCCTGCTGAGGTATGAGCATCGTATTCTTGAAGTCTGCGCAGCGCGGGAGGACTGAACTTGCTGCGTAGCGGCCCGCCGGCGTGATGGCGCGCCGGTCTTTGCCTGGTTTTAAGCCCCGAACTTACACTTCGGAGGCTAAGAGAACAAGGTGCGGTTGACTGCAATAGCGTTTTGTGGTACCTTAAAGAGCGTCGAATGCGTCTACTGACCGAAGGCTGGGCATGAACGCTCATCACCGGCGACATGCGCGGCTTCCGGCATATTGAGGAAACTCGGTGAAATGTCATGAGTATGTCGCCAGCGGAAAAAGCCAAGGTCATTGATGAGTACAAGATGCACGAGTCGGATACCGGTTCCCCTGAGGTGCAGATTGCGCTTCTGTCGCACCAAATTGACCATCTGACGGAACACCTGCAGCAGCACACCAAGGACCATCACTCACGGCGTGGGCTGCTGATGAAGGTGGGGCGACGTCGGCGCTTGTTGAATTACCTGCAGAGTAAGGACGTCGACCGTTATCGTGCGCTCGTCAAGAAGCTCGGTTTGCGGCGCTAATAGAGGCTGTTGAGGCTGCTGTCTGTTGCTATGATAGATGGCGGCTAAGATAAGGGGCCAGAGGGAAGGCGGGGAAACAGGGCAAGGGGGTAGTCGCCCAAGAGCTGAATGGCCGACGCACCCCTTTCCCCTGCTTCCTCCTTTTCCCTCAGTAGCCCCCATTTGATGCAATACAGGAGGCTGTTTGTTGGAAAAGGAAAAAGTGGAAGTTGACGTGGCGGGACGCCGTCTGGAGATTTGTTCCGGTTGGATGGCGGGCCAGGCCAACGGTTCGGTGGTCGTCAAATACGGCGATACGATGATGCTGGTGACGGCCACGGCAAGTGAGGATGTTCGAGAGGGAATAGACTTTCTCCCTCTGCGCGCTGACTTCGAGGAAAAGATGTACGCCGTCGGCAAAATCCCAGGCGGATTCTTCCGCCGTGAGGGCCGACCGACGGAAGCAGCGACTCTTGTCTGCCGGATTATTGACCGCCCCATTCGTCCCCTTCTCCCCAGTGGGTTGCGCAACGACGTACAGATTGTGGCGACCGCGCTTTCCGCGGACTACGAGAATGAGCCGGTTCTTGCTGCTATCATCGGCGCATCTGCGGCGCTGAACATCTCAGACATCCCGTTCGAGGGACCGCTTGCAGCCGTCAAAGTGGGACGCATAAACGGCGAGTTTGTTCTCAATCCCTCCTACGCTGAGCTGCACGAAGGGGATCTGGACCTGCTCGTGGTGGGAACGCGCGATGCGATTGTCACAGTAGAGATGGAAGGAGACCAAGTGCCCGAGGATGTGATTGTGGACGGCATCCTGTTCGGTCACAAGCACCTGAATCCTATCTGCGACGCGATTGAAGAGCTGAGGCAACGGGCCGGGCACCCCAAATCCGACCATTATCACATCTGGGAGCCGGACCCGCAAGTTGCAGACGCAGTCACGGAAATGGCGCAAGAGCAGCTCAGGGAAGCGGTCCGCGTCGGCGACAAAAAAGAGCGTGACACGCGCCTGAAGCAGATACAGGAGCAGGTACATGAAGCCCTCAAGGAACGGTTCCCGGACCAGCAACTTGACGTGGCCGAAGTTATGGAGAGCCTCATCAAGAAGAACCTGCAGAGCCTGATTCTGGACGAGGGCGTTCGGCCCGGCGGGCGCGGCTTCGATGAAATCCGCGACCTGAGCTGCGAAGTCGGCTTCCTGCCGCGTGCACACGGCTCCGGACTTTTCACACGCGGTCAAACCCAGGTTCTGACTGTGACAACCCTGGGCGCTGTAAGTGACAGGCAGATTATTCGCGGGCTGACCGACGAGGAAGAATCGCGGTTCATGCATCAGTACAACTTCCCGCCTTACAGCACGGGTGAGGTTAAACCCATGCGCGGTCCGGGCCGACGCGAAATCGGTCACGGGGCACTGGCCGAAAAGGCGCTTCAAAGGATGCTCCCGCCCGAAGACGAGTTCCCCTATACTATCCGCTTGGTTTCGGAGGTGCTGGCCTCCAACGGTTCAAGTTCGATGGCCAGTGTTTGTGCCAGCTCACTGTCGCTTATGGATGCAGGCGTACCCATCCGCGAACCGGTGGCCGGCATCGCCATGGGACTTGTGCTCGGAGACGGGCGTCACGCCGTCCTCACCGACATTCAGGGCATCGAGGACCAGGCGGGTCACATGGACTTCAAGGTGGCGGGCACCCGCAACGGTGTATGCGCCTTGCATCTGGACATTAAGGTCAAGGGCGTCTCGCCCGAAATCCTGCGGGAAGCACTGCACCAGTCCGCACAGGCCCGCGTCGAGATTCTTGACGTAATGCGGTCTGTCATCCCGGCTCCGCGCGACCACATCTCGCCATACGCCCCGCAGATATTCACCATGCACATCGATCGGGAGAAGATAGGGCTTTTGATTGGCCCCGGAGGCAAGACGATTCGCAAGATTCAGGAGGAGTGCGACGTCCAGATAGACATCGAGGACGACGGCACTGTCTTCATCGCCGCGCACGACGAAGAAGGCAGGCAGAAGTGCCGCCAGATTATCGAGAATCTGACCAAGGACGTCGAGGTGGGCGAGGTATACGTAGGCAAGGTCGTCAAGACGACGCCCTTTGGTGCTTTCGTGGAAATCCTGCCGGGCCAGGAAGGACTGATTCACATCTCCCAGCTCGCATGGGAGCATGTTGATAAGACCGAGGACGTGCTGCAGCAGGGTGACGAGGTCCAGGTAAAGGTCATTGAGAAGGGCGACGACAATAAGATACGTCTGAGCCGAAAGGCTTTACTGGAGCCGCCGAATCGAAGACAAAAACCCTATTACAGGGAGAAGAAGCGACACTGAAGCCTCATGGAGAAAACAACCGTTCTGGACAACGGACTTACGGTGGTTACGGAACACGTAACGCACCGGCGGGTCGTTTGTGTCAACTTTTTGGTAAGAGTCGGCTCGGCACACGAGCCGCCCGAGCAGGCAGGAATCGCTCACTACGTCGAACACATGCTGTTTAAAGGCACCCGCCGCCGAACGGCTTTAGAGATCGCCGCCGAACTGGAATCCGTCGGCGGCGATCTTAACGCTTACACGGAAAAAGAATACACCTGCTACCACGCCATCTGCCTCGATAAGTACATCGGTCGCGCCGTGGACGTGCTGACAGACATCCTCACCGACAGTGTTCTGGCCCCGGAGGAGCTTGAGCGGGAACGGAATGTAGTGCTTTCGGAGATCGCCGAGCAGGAGGACACCCCGCAGGTCAAGATTCACGACCTCTTCGCCAATACCATCTGGGACGGTCACCCCCTGGGCCGCACCGTGTCGGGGACGCTGGAGACCGTCAGACGTCTTCGGCGTGAAGACCTGGTCGACTTCTTGCGGTGGGCCTACACCCCGGACCGGATTATAGTGTCGGCAGCCGGGAATGTGGACCACGAGGAGGTTGCAGCGGCCGTAACCGAGGCTTTCAGCAACTATCAGGCGTCTGCCTCTTCGGAGAATGGCCAGATTCTATTGCCTCCCCCGCAAGCCTCGTTCACTTCGAGGAGCATGCGCAAGGACTGCGAGCAGGCATACTTCTGCCTCGGAACCCAGGCCTATCCGCGCAGTCATCCCGATACTCCGGTGATGAACTTACTGTCGTGTTGCCTGGGTGGTGGGGCCAGTTCGCGGTTGTTTCACGAAATTCGCGAAAAGCGCGGCTTAGCCTATGCAATCGGATGTTATTCAGCCTCCTCGCGCACCACCGGCATCTTTGTAGTGTACGGCATCACACACCCGGCGTCGCTTGAGGAAGTGCTGAAGCTTTGCACCTGTGAGCTGGACAAAATCCGCAAGGGCGATGTCTCTGTCGAAGAATTGGCCAAGGCCAAGCAACGGATTATCGGCTCAATCCACATTTCGATGGACAGCGTCAGCGCGCGGGCACAGCGGCTGGCCAAATCCCAGTATATCTATGACCGTATCGTACCCCTGGACGAGGTCATCGCAAAGATCGAACGCGTCACGCAGGAGGACCTGGTGCGCGTGGCGAATAACCTTTTCGTCGATGACCACATGGCTATGGCCATGCTGGGGCCATTCGACGGATGCGAACCTAAGCTCCCGGCCATCGGATGCGGGCAAGTTCTAACCTGAGGAGGGCCACAGATGCTCGCGACACAAATAGAGGAATACATCGAATCCCTCTCGCCGGGGCGCGGCTACGAGGAGGGTTTTCGCTTCGGCGACCCGCACGTGGAGGTCTCGGGAGTGCTTGTCTGTTTTATGGCGACCCTTGAGGCGATTAAGCACGCGGCGGATGAGGGCTGCAACCTCATCATCGCGCACGAGGATCTCTTCTTTCCCTATGACTTCGGCAACACGAAACTGCAGGATTCCCTCACCTGGAGCGTTAATCGCCGTAGAATCGAGGCGCTCAGCACCCACGGAATCACCGTCATTCGCGCCCACGGGATGCTGGACCGTTTCTGCGTGCTGGATGCATTCGCAGAGCTCCTCAAGCTTCCGGAAGCCGCAATTGCTGACGGTTACATTCGCATCTACGACATCCCTTCGACTACGCTCGGCGAGCTGGCGGCTCAGGTCAAGCGGTGCACCGGGCTGCCGCTGGTTCGCGTTGTGGGCGAGCCATCCACACCGGTTCAACGGGTCGGGCTCCCGTGGGGCGGTTTGGGGCTTAGTATCAACGTGTCCTTCATCGAGTCTCTACTGGAGCACGCTCCCGATGTCCTGATAGCCGGCGAGACCGATGACTACGCGATGCGCTACGTGATTGATGCAGGCGTGCCCATGATAGAGACCAGCCACGGCACGAGTGAGAATCCCGGGCTCCGACAGTTCGCGCACCGATTGGCGGATGATTTCCCCGAGTTGAGGGTGGTCTTCCATGAGTGTCCGGTCCCGTGGGGCTACCTGTGAGTCGCACATGGCGGAGGGAGGCGAACAATGGCTTCGATTCGAGTGGTTCTCACCGGCGCGTGCGGGCGCATGGGCCGGCAAGTGACAAAGACTCTTGCAGCGACGGAGGACATAGACCTGGTAGCTGCGGTTGACGTCGTGCATGTAGGTGAGGACGCGGGCATTGTAGCCAATATCGCGGCGCTGGGCGTTCATGTCCAGGATAACCTCGCGGCGGCGTTGTCAGAGTCAGAGCCCGACGTCATGGTGGATTTCGCCGGGCCGGCTGCGGTGCTCAGTAACATTCGCCGTGCACTGGACAGGGGAGTCCGCTGTGTTGTGGGGTCAACCGGTTTGTCGGAAGAGGACCTGAAGGAGGTGGACAAGCTTGCCCGCGACGCCGGCGTTGGTGCGATTATTGCCCCTAACTTCTCGTTGGGCGCCAATGTGATGATGAAGTGCGCCGCTGTCGCGGCGAAGTACTTCTCACATGCAGAGATTATTGAGCTTCACCATGAAAAGAAGAAGGACGCCCCGTCCGGAACTGCCATCCAGACGGCGAAAATGATGGCAGAGGGCGGGGATAATGCGTTCGAGCCGGCGCAGACGGAAAAGCTGACGGTTGAAGGGGTCCGCGGCGGAGAAGTCTCCGGGATTACAATACACAGCGTGCGCCTGCCGGGTCTTATCGCGCACCAGGCGGCAATCTTCGGCGGTCTGGGCGAGACCCTGACCATCCGTCACGACTCTACGCATCACGAGTGTTTCATGCCGGGGGTCATCATGGCAATCCGTCGCGTCGGCGAGGTCCACGGGCTCGTTTACGGACTTGACAAGCTACTTGATTAGGTGGTTGATTCGATGCCGCTGAACGTTGGAATCGTTGGAGTCGGCCCGGTAGGCGACCGGCTCGTAAGCATTCTGAGGGAACGCGAGTTCCCATGCAATTGGCCGCCGCGGGTGATGGCCACATCGGCTCGGCAGGAGACCGTCGGCGGCGAGGTCTTCAACGTCCTGGAGACTTCCGACGATGCTTTTGACGGCCTGGACTTGGTCTTCTTCGCCGGCCGGGAGGGGGCCAAGGGGGCCAGTGTCCAATTCAAGGACGCAGCGCTTGCGGCCGGCGCGAAGGCCATTGACAACAGCTCCGACTTCCGCATGGACCCGAGCGTTCCGCTCGTGGTACCAGAGGTTAACATGGATGCAGTGAGCCCGGAACACCGGTTCATTGCGAATCCCAATTGTTCCACCATTCAAATGGTTGTTGCGCTGGCTCCCCTTCATCGTGCGGCGCACATCGAACGCATCGTGGTTTCCACGTATCAATCTGTGTCCGGGTGGGGTAAACGGGCCCAGGAGCAACTGCTCAGCCAGACCCAGCAGATGCTTGAGTCGGGTGCAGCAGATTACGATCCGACCGTGTTCGCATGTCCGATTGCGTTCAATTACATTCCGCATATCGACAGGTTCACCGAGGACGCCTACACCAAGGAAGAGCTTAAGATGATTCGGGAGACGCGCAAGATTTTCGGCGAGCCGGATATGCGTATCTCCCCTACGGCTGTGCGGGTACCGGTCTTTGTGGGGCACGGGGAGTCCATCAATATCGAGACCAGAGAGAAGCTGACCGCTGATGAAGCACGGGAAATCCTCCGCAATCCCGCACAGTCTCCCGGCGTAGTGGTCATCGACGAGCCATCAGGGAATATGACGCGCAATGACCCATTGGAGCGGGTGTATCCGACGGCCAGGCACGTGGAGGACGAGCGGTACAAGGATGCGGTGCTGGTGGGCAGGATACGGGAGGATCCGACCGTCGAGGCAGGGTTGAACCTGTGGGTCGTGTCCGACAATCTCCGTAAGGGCGCGGCGCTCAACGCTATCCAAATCGCCGAAGAGATGCTCAGGCGCGGATACATTTAGCCCTGCCGGGCGATGGCGTAGCATGGTGGAACATCCACCCATCCAACTTCCGGGAGTGGTGAGCTCATGCCGCAATGGGGTGCACTTCTGACCGCAATGGTCACGCCCTTCGACTCGGACCTCAACGTAGACTACGACCGCGCAGCCGAGCTGACAAAATGGCTGCTGGCGCATCGCACCGAGGGGCTTGTGGTGTGCGGGACAACCGGCGAAGGGCCGACGGTGACCAGGGATGAGAAACTTAAGCTTTTCGAGGTGGTGAAGCAGGCAGCAGGGGACGCCCCCGTAATCGCCAACACGGGCAGCAATGACACCACCGCAAGTATCGAACTGACCCGAGCGGCACAGGAAGTAGGCGTCGACGGGGTGATGGTGACGTGCCCCTCCTACAACAAGCCGTCCCAGGAGGGCATTTACCAGCATTTCGCGGCCGTCGCAGCCGCAACCGACTTGCCTATCATCATCTACAACATCCCCAGTCGCACGGGCCGCAACATCGAAGCCGCCACGACCCTCAGGCTTGCGGAAATAGACAATATCGCAGCCGTCAAGGAGGCAAGCGGAGACCTCAAGCAGATGGCGCAAATCCGTCGCAAGGCTCCCGACGACTTTCTCCTGTACAGCGGCGATGACAGCATGCTTCTGCCGGTGCTGGCAATCGGCGGCCATGGGGTAATCAGCGTCGCCTCGCATATTGCAGGGGAACTTCTGGCGGATATGATAGCAGCGTTTCGTGCCGGAGACGTGAGCAAGGCCGCGCAAATCCATTTGCGCCTGCAGCCGGTCTTCCATGCGCTCTTCCTGCCCACGTCCGTCAATCCGTGTTGCCTCAAGCGCGCTATGGAGATAATCGGGTTCCCAACGGGTGGCGTGCGCCTCCCGCTGGTGGAAACTACGCCCGAGGAGACGGAAACGATTCGCTCCGCGCTGCAGGAGTCCGGGCTGATATAGTCCATGTTGGACGAAATCCGCCGACAGATATTGGTTTGCACGCGCTGCGCGCTTTCGCAGGGGCGCACAAATGCTGTCCCCGGTGAGGGGCCTCCTGATGCCCGCATCATGCTCGTCGGCGAGGCTCCGGGGCAGCAGGAGGACCGGTTCGGGCGTCCGTTCGTTGGACCGGCGGGCCACTTCCTCAATGAGCTCCTCGAGCACGCGGGGCTGAGTCGGGAAGATGTATTCATTACCAACATTGTCAAGTGCCGTCCGCCGGGCAATCGCACCCCCAAGCCGGAAGAGGTCGCCGCGTGCAACGACTACCTCATCGGCCAGATTGCGGCCATATCCCCGAAGGTGATTTGCACGCTCGGCTCCCCGGCGCTGAAGACCCTCATTGACGACCGCGCCTCGATCTCCCGCGTCCACGCACAACCGCGCAAAAAGAGCGGTATCCTGTACGTCCCCCTTTACCACCCTGCGGCCGCTCTGCACCGGCAAGACCTGCGGGAAACGCTTATCAAGGACATGGAGCGGCTGAGGGGCATTCTCGAAGGCGCCGGTTAGGTGCCGCCGCCTCATCGGAGCTGTTGACGCGGCTAACTTTTTGTGATAAAATCGCTTTATAGTTACCGATGCGCGCGGGCCCAAGGGCGATTTGGGTCCCATCCAGCACGCGCACCGCAGGTTCGGGCCCCACAGGGCGGTATCTCTCCGTGAGCAAGGCGAGACGGCACGAGGATGACAGGTTGCGGCGCGAGATTTGCGGGATCGGGCTAATCACGCTCGGCATTTTGATTCTGGTCAGCCTGCTGGTCGGCCCGGCCGGCGCATTTCCCACGGCGGTCGTCACATTTCTGAAGTCAGTCGTCGGAGCAGGGGCCTATCTGGTCTCGCTCGTGCTGATTGGGTTGGGGCTGGTGCTGCTGGCTCAATTGGGAAACGTCCGTGCGCGGCGCACCGTCCTGGGGTCGCTGGTGCTGTTCCTCGTTTTCCTGACAGTCATTCACCTTCAGTCGGAACCTGGCAAGGAGTTTGACCCGAATATCCGGGCAACAATGGGGGGACTGATTGGGGCCGCCCTCGCGGCAGCCCTCAGGCGCACGTTCGGGGAGCCGGGCCTTTTCGTTATTCTGGGTGGTGCCATCGCCGGCGCCATCATCGTCATGAGCGATGTCAGCGGACGCGAGGTTCTGCTCGCGCTTGGAAATTCGTTTGTCCACACGGGGCACGCCATAGCGACGGCCATTGGTGCGCGGCGCCGCCGGCGCAAGCCGAACAAGGCGGATGTTATCAAGCGCCGGCGGAAGGAGAGCATCCCGATAGCGCAGGAGGCTGCTCAAGGGCCTGTTCAAGAGCCTGCGGTACTGCAGCAGCCTCTTGAGACTCATCCCCCCGCGCAGGTGCCTGACCGACCCACCGGGGAACGAGAGCCTGAGCCGGCCGCTCAGGGACCCCAGTACATGCTCTTTGACAAACAGTCGGTTTACCAGCTCCCGTCGTTGGATTTACTGCAGTTCGAACCGGAGAATGGACAGGGCCCATCCCCGCAGGAAATGACCGACAATATTGTTCTGCTTGAAGATACCCTGGAAAGCTTCGGTGTCACTGCCAAGGTAACAAATTACCAGTGCGGGCCGGTTATCACGCGGTACGAGGTCGAGCCGGCCCGGGGCATCCGCGTCAGCCGCATCGCAAACCTCGCGGACGACCTCGCCCTGGCCCTTGCGACCATTGATGTACGCGTCGAGGCCCCCATTCCCGGCAAGTCCGCGGTTGGGATTGAGGTCCCGAACCGCAATTCGGCGCTTGTGACCCTAAGGAGCGTCCTGGACAGCCCGGCAATGCGCAAGAACCAGTCGCTTCTTGCGTTTGCCCTCGGGAAAGACATTGCCGGCGAGCCGGTCGTGGCCGATCTCGCGCGTATGCCTCACCTGCTGATTGCCGGAGCGACGAACTCAGGCAAGAGCGTCTGCCTGAACTCAATCATCTGCAGCATCCTGTTCCGGGCCAAGCCTAACGAGGTCCGGTTCATCATGATTGACCCCAAGCGCGTTGAACTACCTGCATACGACGACATACCGCACCTTCTCGCCCCTGTCGTGCAGACGGCCCGGGAGGCTCAACACGTATTGCGGTGGGCTATTAAGGAAATGGAGCGCCGCTACGACAGGTTCGCCATCCACGGCGTGCGCAACATAATGGAGTACAACTCGGATGTTGACGAGGACAAGCGGCTGCCTTACATTGTCATCGTCATAGACGAGCTGGCGGACCTGATGATGCAATCGCCCAGCGAGTTCGAGTTCTCGATATGCCGCATCGCTCAACTGGCGCGCGCCACCGGCATTCACCTGGTGGTGGCCACGCAGCGACCCTCCAAGGATGTTGTGACCGGAACAATCAAGGCCAACATTCCGTCCCGCATTGCTTTTGCAGTCGCATCCCAGGTGGATTCGCGTATCATTCTCGACTGTAACGGCGCCGAGCGGCTGATTGGCCGCGGCGATATGCTCTACCTGCCGATTGACGGCACCAAGCCACGCCGGATTCAGGGCTGCTATGTGGACAGGCGGGAGACGGAGGCCTTGGCGGAGTTCATTCGGGAGCAACAGGAGCCGGAGTACCTCGTTCCGCCGCTGCCGCCGGAGGCGGAGGAGAAGGGCGAACTGCAGGAGGAATTCGACGACGAGTTGCTCCAGGAAGCCATCCGGCTGGTCCGGTCTCACAATGAAGCATCCGTGTCCATGCTCCAACGGCGCTTCAAGATCGGTTATGCCCGCGCCGGCCGCCTTATTGACGCCATGGAGCGGATGAACATTGTGGGGCCGTATGAGGGTTCCAAGGCCCGGCGCGTGCTCCCGGCGCCCGAAACGATAGGCCCGGACGACGAATTCGAACAGGCTGAAACGACAAGCGGCCATGTGGAGGAAGGATGACGGCCCAAAGACGCGAAGCGAACACTCCGATGCCCCGGAGGGCTGACAACGCCCCTTCCCAGTCGCATCCGCGCAACGAACTTAATGATCTCACCGGTAGAGAGTGGATCAAGTTCACCAAGTCGTGGTTCGTGTGCGATTCCCCTCGGTACCACCGCAACCGCGACGTCGAGCTACATCCCGCGCGTTTTCCAGAGGAGATGGTTTCAGAGTTCATCCGGTTCTTCACCAAGCAAGAGCAATGGGTCCTGGATCCGTTCGCGGGCAGCGGAGCGACACTTGTGGCCTGTCAGGAGACCGGGCGTCGCGGGGTCGGCGTCGAGATTAACCGCAAATACGCGGAAAAGGCGCGTTCGCGCCTGCAGGACGGTCGGTGCGAGGTTCTTTGCGCCGATGCGCGACAGGTGGCTGAGCCTAAGCTTTGGAGAATGAACGCGCCCGCCGACCTTGAGCGCGGGTCGGACGGGCTGCCGCAGTTCGATTTCATCATAACGTCCCCGCCGTATTGGCGGATGCTCCGGACGAGCCGGGGCGGGGTGCTTTCCACCCACAAGAGGCGTGCGCAGGCCGGCCTGGACACCTACTACTCGGATTGCCCGGA
>JALGUK010000303.1 GCA_029820875.1 Candidatus Zipacnadia bacterium | reverse complement strand
TGCTGGCGCGCCGAAGGGCAAGAGGCAGGAGTTCATCCGCGACTGGTATCGGCGGGCGTTCGCGGCAGGAGCAGGCGTCTTCGTCGCAGACGTCATGACCGGGCCCGTGGTGGAGACGAAGGACACGCCGACCGGCGAGGTCATAGGCGCACGCTTCCCGGAGGATGTTAGGAAAGGCATCCGCTGGTACCAGACGGTCGAGGAGCTCTCCGCACAGGGCACGGACGTCCTGCACATTGCCTGCGAGGAGGGGCGCAAGGCCGGGGCTATCGTCCTCGGAGGAGCGCGCATGAGCGATGCGCATCACGGGAGCCGCTGGCAGGCGCAGTCAGACAACCCGCTCTTCCCGAAGATTGTTATGGAGCATCCCCGAGGTGCAGGCGCACTGGCTGGCGCTATTGCGCGAGATGGCGACGAACTACGATGTGGATGGCATCGAGCTGAACTGGATGCGCTGGTGCCGGCACTTCCCGCACGGCAAACAGCGGGAGTACCTGGACGTACTTACCCACTTCGTTCATGACGTCCATATCATGCTCCGCGACGTGGCCCGCAAAAAAGGCCGCGAGAAGTTGATACTCGGACACCGCGTCGCCGCGACACTGGATGAGTGCCTCAACATCGGCTGCGATGTGGCAACATGGGCGAAAAAGGGCTACGCCGACTACCTCGCGCCGATGGACTTCCTATTCACTGACCTTAACCTGCGCACGGACGAGTTCGTCACGGCGGTCGAGGGCACGGACTGCCTGGTATACCCGAGTTTGGTGGGAATCAAGTACAGCTTCGGCAGGATATATGACAACAGGGATTTGTATGAGGGGAAGGATAACCACCGGGCGATTACCATGCGGTCGCTGGCCCAGTTCCGCGCCGCGGCGCACAACTTCTACACCTGGGGAGCCGATGGCGGCTCAAGTTTCAACATGTACATGTGGCCGCCGCTGCAACAGGAGTTCTACACGCAGGTGATCTCCATTTTCTCCAGCGCAAAAGAGGCAACAGCCGGGCCACGATACTACATATACCTCCCCATCTGGAAGGACCACGGGGGCGGGGTAGGACCGACTTCACGTTCCGCATGGCGGACGGGCGCAACGGTGAGAAGATTGAGGGCACGCTGCGGTTCCGCATCTATGACGCGACGCCGCAAGACGAGTTTGAAATCGACCTGAACGGTGAGGCAATTCCCGCGGAGAGGTTTGATATCGAATACCAACCGCAAGGGGAACAATGGGATGAGCCAACCGGCGAGGGGACCATTCCGACTGGAGAACAGTCCGAGCTTTTCGAGAAGAGCGTCCCGTTCTCCTGGCCGCCAAACCTCCGCTTTGAGATACCGCTCGTCGATTGTCCGCCATTCAGAGGCGACAACGAGCTCGGCATCACGCTCGTGAAGAAAAACCCGGCGGCGGACAAGGCTCCGGTCATGGAAGCACTGGAAGTGCAGGTGTCCGGCTAAACCGCGAGAGCATTCGCCCGTCCGGAGAGAAGCGAACGCAATGCACCAAGTCGGTGTGGCCACTCTCCTGAGACGTTGTCTGCCGAAGGAGAGCGGATTGTGGAGTGAGGCCGTCCTACTGCACTGCCGACGTCGCATTACAATCGGTCCCTCGGTGCTACAACGAGACTTTGGCTCCCTGTGTCATTCTGAGTACCCGAAGGGTGCGAAGAATCTCGCCGCTCTCACATCACGGCACGTCCAACGAAGAGGTTCTTCGGCGCTTTGCGCCTCAGAATGACAAAGGTGGTGTCAGACGACTCTCCCAATCTGAAATTCGAGCAACACCGAGGCGTTGCCAGCTCGCCTGGGAGAGGGCCGAGGGGGGCGGTCGTCTGCACTCCTTCCGGCTCGTCGTATCAAGCTGCTTTGCGGGTTTGCAGGTTTCTGATTATCAACCGTCGAACTCTAAAGCTGGTCCGAGCTTTCCGTATCTCACACTCGCTGACGAACATGGTAACCGGGTCGGTGCAGCGCTTACACTCTTCGGCCGTGTGGGCTAAGTGACAATACAGGTTCACCAGAGGGCAGCATCCCCCACCGGCAGCATCGTCTTGCCCGCACAAATGCAGGAGCGCATTCAAATGCCGACATCGCCCTCCTCCATTGCAACGTCAGTTGCTGGCTTCCCTCGGATTCTGTCCATGCGTGAGCGGGCAGGGATTATCTACGAGAACCTGGTGGACCGCCTGAAACAGGTTTTGCCTCGCGCGATGCGCGAGACGGGGATAGACATGTGGATTATCCTCTGCCAGGAGGACAACCTGGACCCGGTCTACACGACGATGCTCCCGCTGGATACCTGGTGCCCCATCCTGCAGATGCTCGTATTTTACGACCGCGGGGAGGAAGGCATCGAGGGGATAAATATCTCCGGCACGGACACCGGAGACCTGTATACGCGGCCCTACAGCGGCCAGCTACCTGAGAAGCAGTGGCCGATGCTCCGAGACCTCGTCGTCGAGCGCAATCCCCAGCGCATCGGAGTCAACACCGGGCGTATCCAGTGGGCCGCCGGCGGGCTGACACAAAATTTGTATACCCAACTCGTCGAGGTGCTACCGGAGCGGTACGTCGAGCGGCTGGTTTGCGCCGAACCGCTTGCGACAAAGTGGCTTGCGAATCTCACGGATGCCGAAATAGCCCTGTACGAGCATGTAGTTGATGTCGCCAAGCACATTATCGCCTGGTGTTACAGTCGGCAGGCCATTGTGCCGAACGTGACGACGACCAAGGACCTCGAGTGGCTTTACTGGCAGATGTGCGCAGACCTCGGGCTGAAGGTCTCCTTCAAACCGTTCTTTCGCACCTGGCGTTCGCCGGCGTTGAAGGGACTCTATGGAGATGACGACGTTATCCGGTCGGGCGACCTGCTGCACTGTGACGTCGGAATCAAGTACCTGCGGCTGAATACCGACCATCAGCAGTGGGCGTACGTACTGCGGGAGGGCGAAGAGGATGCTCCGGAAGGAGCGCGGAACCTTATGGCCGAGGCGAACCGCCTCCAGGACGTGTTCTTGTCCGAGTTCCGACATGGACTGACAGGGGATGAGCTACTGTCAAACATCCTTAACCGCGCCAGGGCCGAGGGCATCCCCAATCCCCGAGTCTACTCGCATTCACTCGGACTCTTCCTTCACGAACCCGGCCCGCTCATCGGGCTGCCGTGGGAACAGGAACGCAATGCAGGAAGGGGTGATGTCGCCCTGGACTACGGGAACGCGTTCACGATGGAACTCTCCGTGGCCGGCTCACTGGCCGAATGGGACGGCGCCGAGCTGTGCCTTTCGATTGAGGAAGATGTTGTTTTCACCCGCGATGGGTGCCGGCTGATTGGCGGCAGGCAGACGAGCTTCCAACTGGTATAGCTACGCCAGGCTGGCATAGTAAGGGCTGACAGGCTGCTAAGTGCGAAACGGACGGTGATGCTGCGCGGATGAGCTAAGTGTGTGCGTCAATGCCTGTTGAGTGTAAAAACTATGGCCAAGCACGGAGGAGATGAGAACATGCGAACCATCACACTCGCAGCATTATTTGTGCCGCTATGTGGTTTTTGTGTGCAGGCGGCGTCCGGCCTGACGCTGGCCGAGGGGGGCAAGACCGACTATTGCGTGCTTATCGCCCGCGACGCGACAGTCGCCGAAAAGCACGCCGCGCAGGAATTCGTGGACTTCTTCAAGCAGGTGACAGGCGCGAAGCTCCAGGTACGCAGGTCGACTAAGCTGGGCAGACGCCCGGCCGTCGTCATCGGCCCGAATCCCGTCATCGAGGCCATCGCGCCCGGCCTGAGTCTCGACGGCCTCGGCGCCGACGGCTTTGTTATCGAGACGAGAGGGCCACATCTTATCCTCGCCGGTGGAAGGCCGCGTGGAACGCTCTACGCGGTATATACATTCCTCGAAGATGTCGTCGGATGCAGGTGGTGGTCATCAACAGTCAGCACTATCCCCAAGCGGCCCACATTGCAAATCCCTGAGCTTCACGACCGCCAGGTGCCTGTGCCGTTCTGGTACGACGCATTCAACGGCGATTGGGCGGTGCGCAACAAGTGTAACAGCTCTGCGGCGTGGCTCGGTGAGGCTCGGGGCGGCAAGATTACTTACAAGGGATTCGTGCATACGTTCTACTCCCTCGTCCCGCCTGATCCATATTTCGAGGAGCATCCCGAGTGGTTCAGCGAAATCAACGGCAAGCGCACATACAATCGCGCCCAGCTTTGCCTCACCAACCAGCAGCTCAAGGACTTCGTCGCGCAGCGGGTCATCGAGTGGTTGAGGGAGTCCCCGGACACAAACATCGTCTCTGTGTCGCAGAACGACTGGGGCGGCCGGTGCCAGTGCGCAAAATGCAGGGCCCTGGAGGAAGAGGAAGGGTCACCG
>JALGUK010000302.1 GCA_029820875.1 Candidatus Zipacnadia bacterium | reverse complement strand
GCGTTGTCAGGCGTGGACCTGAACGAGATGCTTGACAAGCTCCCGGGAATCGGCACGCAAACGGCCGAGTCTGAGGACAAGGACACCGTTGATGCTTCTGCGGAGCACCCCGATGAATCGGCGCAGTAGATTCCTGTGGGAGGGATGACTGCCACGGCCTCGAGTTTAGCCGCTCGGGGCCGTGTTTGTTCTGAAAGGAGGAAAGGCAACAATGACACGGAATAAAAGGCGGAGCAGTTACTCTCGCTTGGGCGACGCTCCGTGCCCAAGCTCTGTGCGGGAGGCCACCAAGTGAACGACAACGAGCATGAGATTCAGACTCCGGAAGAGGCACCGGCTGAACAAGGCCCTGGCGAAGAACTCAAGCGAGAGGCCGAACACGCAGGTGACGTGGACCTGGACATTCGTCTGCAGACGCGGAATGCCCTCATATTTGGGGCGCTCGTATCGTTGATTTATTTGGCGGCGCCGACGCTGTATGTGGGGTTTGTGCAGGCCGCCCTCGGGGAGAAGCTCGAGGTGTCCAAGGCGATGGCCAACTTCCCGAGCACCGCGTACCTGGTCATGGCTCCGTTTGCAATGATATGGGCATGGCTGTTCCCCCAACTGCGCCAGTTGAAGATGTCCATCAGCCTGGGCTTCCTGGCACAGGCAGTCGGCGCCACTGTTGTTACGCTGGCGCTTGTGCTGCCCGCGCCCAACTGGGTGCGCATGGGGACGGTTATCCTGCACGCCGTAATTGTAGGCTGCGCTAACGGTGTCATCTGGAGCTTCAACTGGGAGGCGCTTGCGCGCGGCCTGGCCGAGTCGCGGCGCGGGAAGGCATTCCAGTTCGCCTATGGTTTCGGGCCGATATTCGCGGTGGTCGGATCCGCCGGGGCGCAACTGTTCCTGACAAACAAAATTTTCGGTTGGATGCCGCCGTTCTGGCGGGAGGTGTCGTTCCCGCTCAACTTTGCGATTCTTTACGGCGCAAGTGTCCCGATAATGCTCCTGGCCGCGTATCTGGCGCGCCTGTATGTGTTCCCGATGCCGAAGGTCGAGGTGGAGCGGAAGCCGTTCGTCGCCGCCATCTTCGGCGGGATGGGGCGCTTCTTCAGCTACCGGCTCATCACGATTGCTTGCATCACGTATCTAATGCTTTACGGCGCCCACATGATCCAGAACAACTTCGTATTGGTTACTCACGACAAGGTGGGCCTTGAGGCACAGCAGCTTGTCGGTTACCAGAGCATGATCCGTTTCGGCTGTAAGGTGCTCGCTGGTTTTCTGCTTGCCTGGTGGCTCACACGCACCGGCCCGCGTTCGTGCATGTTCCTGACCGGCCTGCTGGACATTGCCAGTGTCCTCTGGGTCATCTTCGCACCAGGCTACTGGTTCTTGCTCGCATTCGGCCTCAACGGCGCAGGTGAGCTGTTCGGGGTTTACTACCCCAACTATGTCGTCTGCTGCTCGCCTAAGTCGCAAGTCCGTCGCAACATGGCGTTCGTGATGCTGATTCAGACCCCCGTGGGCTTGACTCCCACTCTCTTCGGGAAGATGGCGGACAAGTGGGGTCTTATGTCGAGCTTCTGGACCGCCCTGGCCATCATGGCGCTGACCTTGCTGATTGTCGCCATGCTGTCACCACGTCCGCATCCTCGGCCGGAGGACCTTGAGGCCGCCGACCTCGAGGAGGCGACTGCCGAGGAGGAACAGTCCGCAGGGTCCGAGTAAACGTCGGTCGTTGCAACGAGCAGGAGTCTGCCTACGGGAGGCGATCGCGTGGACGAGGAAAGGTTGAAGCCGACAGATGATGAGCTGACAGAGTCTGAGCCGTCCGAAACTGTCCAGGCTGAGGTTAATGCCGCCGTAGAGGTCCACCTCGAGCCGGGGCAACAGACGCGGAACCTCATCATTTACGGCTCTCTCATCTCATTGGTCTACTTGGTGGCCCCGGTGTTGTATGTCGGCATCCTCCAGGCGTCGCTCTTTGCGGAACTGAATACATCAGACACTCTCGCGAACATTCCCAGCTCTTGTTACCTCGGCATGGCGTGGTTTCCCATCGTGATTGCTTGGATGTTCCCTCAGGTGCGGCTGCTCAAGCGGACCCTCAGCATCGCGTACACAATCACGGCCGTGATGTCGGCCATTGTAGTGGCTACGCTCCTGCTGCCGTGTCCCACTTGGATGGTTATCGCTGCGGTCATTGTCCACGCGACTGTTCTTGGCGGCACCAACGGCGTGGCGGGCACCTTCGGGTGGGAGGCGCTGGGTCGCGGGGTATCCGAAAGGCGTCGTGGAAGGGCTTTTCAGTTCGCCTTCGGTGTTGGTCCGATCTTCGCGGTCATCGGCTCTCTCGTTGCGCAGATAATCCTTGGCAACTTCTTCGGCAGGAAACTGATTGACATTCCATCTCCGTACAACTTCGCCATCCTCTACGGCGCCTGCGTGCCGGTTATGTTAGTGGCTGCATTCCTCGCGCAGCTCTACATCATCCCTCTGCCCAAAGTCGAGGTCCAGAGGAAGCCTTTCATTTCCGGCGTTTTCGGCGGTTTCGGTCAATTCATCAGCTACAGGCTGATTCTTTATGCGTGCATCGCTTATCTACTCGTCTACAGCGGACACATGATCATGCCCACTATGAACCTTTACACGAAGGAAGTCCTCGGCGAAGCGGCGGCGAACTACGCGGGGTATCAGATGGCGCTGCGATTCGGGTTCAAGGTGCTTGCAGGATTCCTGCTCGGATGGGTGCTGCTACGGAGCAACCCCCGTTCCAATCTTTTTCTCACCACCCTGTTCGATATCATCGGCGTCATCTGGGTCCTGTCGGTCAGGAGCAAGCTATTCATGCTCAGCTTCGGCATTATGGGGGCCGGAGAGCTTTTCGGCGCTTACTACCCCTACTATGTCCTTTGTTGCTCGCCCAAGTCGCAGATGCGCCGGAATATGGCGTTCGTCGGCCTCCTGTCCGCCCCGGTAGGATTCGCCCCTGCGCTTTTCGGATGGATATCCGATACATTCAGCAGGACGGCGACTTTCTATACATCCCTCGGCATATTGGTCTTCGTGTTCCTATGGGTGGCT
>JALGUK010000010.1 GCA_029820875.1 Candidatus Zipacnadia bacterium | reverse complement strand
CCATAACCCCGCGCAGAATCCCAATCCATCCGAAACGCTCTAGTGTATCCGCATCGAAGATGATTTTCTCCTCGATTGTTTCCGGCGGCAGTGCACTGGTCGGGGTGTGCCGCGTGACGATACGCACAATCTTGTCTATCGCGTCGCGGTCGGGCCAAACCGCACGGAGGAACTGGTCTGCAATCGCCGCTCCTTCAAGGCCGTGGAGGCTTCCCGATGCCGCATTGACACGCCCGATGTCGTGAAAGAGCGCGCCGCATACAACCACGAACGGGTCCACCGGCTCGGATACTTGCTCGGCGATGTCAATGGCAATCCGGGTCACCTCGAGAACGTGTGTCCAATCGTGCCCCTCGCAGTGCAGATGCTTGAGCCGCACGAAATCCTCAATGTGTCGGATGAGTTCCACTTCTTCCTGGGTCAGCTTACGAGAAAACATTACATGCTCCATTTGTTTTCGGCTAAGAAGCAATCTCTTCTCTCGCCGCCTCGAGAGCAGCCCGTACACGTCCCATAACGCGCGCCACGGCCGTTCGTTTCGCTGCGGTGATGGCGGGAGAAAAGCCGTCTTTGGCGGCGGGATTGATTATCTGCCACAGTTCCAGCTCTCGTGAGGATGTGACCAGGTAACTGTCACGCCCTCCCAACGACTTCGGTGTCCCGCGGACAATCCAAAGCAGCGCTCCCGGTGGCGACACTGACACTATCCGGCCCTTCCCGAACGTAACGGTGACTATTCGGCCGAACTGCGGACTCTCCGAGCGGAGGGTCGCGTCGGAGCCGAGGATAACCGGAATGGCCAGCGCTTTCCAGGCGGAACTGGCGTAAATCTGCGTGCCATCGGGAAGAAATACCACATGATGAGAGGGAACGGCCGAAAAAGGAGGCGCCAAGAGGACGTTTCCCGCGTCGTCCAGAACCAGTACTCCCTTGCTCTGGAGGCCTTCGAGAAGCCCCCGTGTCTCGGGGATGCTCATCTTCAGCTTCTCAGCGAGCTTTGCACATGTCGGAGCGGGTTGGCCGTGAATAAGCGGTGCATAAATGTGCCCCAGCAGCTTCAGCTCCAGTGTATCGAGTTTGGGGCTTACCACGAATCCGCCGGCGAATGACATGTCCCCGACCTCGGCGCTCGCGGGGCTTCGCGGCCCGACAGCCACTTGCCATATCACGAGCACCCCGAGAGCTACCAGCCCCAACCCGATGCCGATTTGTCGTCTGGTCTCCGAGGCTTCCATTCGTCGCTGCCTTAGCACCTGTTTGGGCGGTTGTTTTCTGCGCACAGAACTCCACCACGTCTCAAAAACGTTCGTTCAGTCCTCAGGACATTCGCATGGTGTGCTTCCACACTTCGGGCATCCCCCGCTGTATTGCCGCTGCGCCACCGACTCCAGGTCCACACCACTTATCGAAGCGAGCGTGTTCAGCCATGCGAGCACGTCGGCAAACTCAGACTCCAGGGCGGCCCGGTCCCCGCGCCGGAGCGCACGGCTCAGCTCGCCGACCTCCTCGGCGAACCACATGAAGGTCCCGCCGATGCCGCGGCGACTGTCCCTTTCGTAGTATATCTCTTCGATACGTCTCTGAAACTCCGATATCCTCAATAATGGACCCCGTTGGACTCAAAAAGTTCCGTACTTGTGCACCAGTTCAATGACACGCTTGTACTGCTCGAAGCTCACATTCGACGGGACCGAATGATCTGAGTGGTAAATATACCCCCCGCCGACCTTGGCCACCGATATTTTGCTGCTGATCTCCTGCTCGATCACCGCCGGGTCGTCCGCCGCCATTGCACGCACGTCAATACCGCCCATAAACGCGAGGCGGTCTCCGAACTCTTTTTTCAACCGCACTACGTCCATGCCGGCCTTGACCTCCAGCGGTTGCAGGCAGTCAAAACCTGCCTGAATAAGCATCGGCACGAACTGATTGACGTTCCCGCAACTATGGAGGATTACTTTGAGGCCCTTGCTGTGGAAATAATCACACATTCGCTTTTGAGACGGAAACTCGAGCGCGCGGTAAGCGGCGGGCGAAAACAGCGTTGCGTTGCGGTAGCCCATATCGTCGTAGACAAACGCCCCATCGAACACGAAGCCGCGGGCCGTCATCTGTTCGCAGGCCTCAATCAAGATGTCAACCACGGTGTCAAACATGTCCTTGACCCAATCCGGTTCCTGCACCATGGACATCAGCAACCGCTCGCTGCCCACAATCCCCTGCACTTTATCGTATCCGAAGGCGGCGCCGTAGCAAACGAACTTTCCCTCTTCGCGCAGGCGCTTGTTGGCCTTAAGGCCGTTTTCCCAGTCCACACGGCCGTCGTTCCATGCTAAGCGGGGCTTGTATTCTTCCCAGATTTCGCGGCTGGTGACGGTGAAGTCTATCAGCTCCGGGGTGGACTCATGGTCCTTGAAGGAGCGTCGCACAGCGCCGTTCGCATCCTTGTAGATGGTGTAGGTCTCAGTCTCCTCCAGCACCGTGTGGGGCAGTTGGAAGGAAAGGTCTGCGCCATGAAAGGCCATCTCGTAGCCGAAGTACCGGTCCGGACTCTGGTCAGGCGGCAGCCCCTCCTTGTGCCACCGGGAGACGGTGTATGCCCAGGGGCTGTCATGGATAGGCACTCGGTCGGTTTCTTCGTGGTTGAGCGCAGCCAACACCCGCTCACGGGAGGTCATTGCATCATTCTCCTTGCGACAAGGCAAACTCGCCTTGGCTATCGCAGTTTGACTTCACGTAACTCTGAGCACCTCGTCGAGTGTGGTGATTCCGTCACGCGCCTTCAGAAGGGCATCCTCGCGCATAGTCAGCATCAGGCCCTTTTCCTCGGCCGCCCGGGTTATTTCACCGGCAGATTCCCCGCTGATGACCATCTGGCGAAGACTCGGGTCAAGCTCCAATAGTTCGAAAACAGCAGTACGCCCACGATAGCCTGCGCGACAGCGGTCGCAGCCCCTTCCTCGATAGAACGTGCCGGCCGATGCCGCATCCTCCGGCAGCCCGACCGCACGCAGCAAGTGTGCAGGCGGATTGTACGGTTCGCGGCAATCGGGGCAAATAGTCCTCACGAGCGCCTGGCCGAGCACTGCATTGACCGCGGAGCCGACGAGAAACGCCTCCACGCCCATATCAGTCAATCGGGTCAATGCCCTTGCGGCTCCCGTCGCTCGAAGAGTGGTCAGCAGCAAGTGTCCCTGGCGCGCCGCGCGGCAGAACAGCTCTGCAGCCTCAAGGTGCGGTATCTCAGATATGGCTATCACATCCGGGTCGTGTCGCAGCACCGCCCGCATAAGCTCTTCGAATCCCAGTCCGGCCTCGGCATCAACGGAGCACTGGTTCACCTCATCAATCTGGAACTCCACCGGGTTCTCTACCGTGATGACGGCGCGAGAGGAGGAGACCAAGCGCGCGAGTGCAGCATACATAGTCGTTGTCTTCCCACAGCCGGCCGGCCCCGTGAAAATGACCGCACCGCTGGGGAGGTCCATCAACGTGTCGAACTGCGCAATCATCTCCGGACGCATGCCAAGCGTCTCCAGACCGCGGACAGCCGCGCCCTTGTGAAGCACCCGGATGGTCAGGACCTCGCCGCGTGTGGTCGGGAGAGTGGCCACTCGGAAATCGTAACTTACACCCTCGATATCCATCGAGAAGCGGCCCTCTTGAGGAGTCCGGCGGTTCTGGACATCCATATCGGCCATGGTCTTAACGAGGCTGACTATGCGCTCATGCGCCCCGGCAGGCAAGTCAGGCATCTCCTCCAGAACTCCATCAATTCGGTACCGCACGCGGCTCTGATGGCGCCCGGGGTCAATGTGGATGTCACTGGCCCCACGGCGGGCCGCCTCGAAGATGATTCGGTTGGTAAGCTGCATAATCGGGGCGCTTATGTCCAACAGCTCCTCCGCCTCCGCTGCCTCCTCAGGCTCTCCTCCGAGAAGGTGATCGATATTGTAGGCTGCCCGTTCGGCTGCAATGTCATTGATGGCGGCTACAATGTCGGCCTCCGTCCCAAGGACCGGATCAATCTCATAGGCGTAGTTGGTTGCAGCCCGAACAGCGTCAATTCCGTAAATGTTCTGTGGGTCTGCCATCGCCAGACGCAGGCGCCCCTCCTCAACGCTGAGCGGCACCAGTTTGAAGCGGTCCATCACCTCCGGAGGGACCAACTGCCAGGCTTGCGGCTCCGGCCGAGTGGTATGGAGGTCTACAAAGGGCACTCCCCATTGCTGTCCGAGCGCAGCCGTGACTTGCTTTTCAGTCGCAGCACCTTCGGCGAGCAATGCTTCCGTCATGGACTGCTCCGAACGCTTAGCTACCTCAGCAGCACGGCTAAACTGCTCTTCAGTGATAACACCCTGTTCAAGCAATATCCTCGCTATGGGTTCTTGCCGCAGCATGGGCACCCCCCCTTCTGCGTCGCAAGTTTCGTAACCATCGCAGCTATCTGGAGCAACCGATATCTTCTATCATTCCTCGCCCGTGATGCTGTTTCCTGCATTACTCCACGCATCGCGCCTGCAAATAGTCGCCGGCTCACGTTCCCGCCAATTCGGCCAGCTTGTCCAATTGCTCAAGCGTTCCGAGGGCGATCAGCACATCGCCAGCTTCGAGAGGGTGCTCGGGGTCTACACGAGTGTCAAGCTGGGAATCATCGACATGTTTGACCGCCAGCACCACAGCGCCTGTTCGCTTCCGGACCGCGCTTTCCACCACGGAGCGTCCCACAAGAGGGGACCGTGGACCAACTACATATTCGTTGACCGCCAAATCCGCGCTGTCCAGATGCATAACCGTTTCCAGAAACTCCATAACGCTTGGCCGCAATGCCGCTACCGCTATGCGCCGTCCACCAATCGTGTAGGGACAGACAACGCGATCAGCACCGGCGGCCAGCAGCTTGGCTTCCGCTGATTCTTCCACCGACCGTGCAACGATCAGCAGGTCCGGATTCAGCTTGCGCGCAGTCAATACAATGAACGTATTCTCCGCGTCATTCGCCGCCACTGCAATCAGCGCGCGCGCCCTTTCGATGCCAGCAGCCCGGAGCACGTCGTCCTCGGTCGCATCTCCGTGGACGTAAAGGATGTCACGTTCGCTGAGGCGTACGACTTCCTCGGGATTGTTCTCAACCACAACAAATGGGACGCCGACTTGGCGAAAATCCTGGCAAGCCTGGCGCCCCATCCGGCCGTGTCCACACACAATGAAATGATTGCTGAGTTTGTTGATGTCCCGCTGCATGCGCCTCATCCTCATTGACACGCGAAGCTCTTCGCTGACGATTAGGGACACGAGACTGGCCGCGACCCAGGTCACCAAGAAAATGCCGACCATAATCAGCCCGACCGTGAAAACTCTTCCAGGCTGGCTGAGTGGATGCACCTCACTGAAGCCGACGGTTGTGAGGGTGATGATGGTCATGTAGAGGGAATCAAGGGGCGTCCAGCCTTCGAGTTGGCAGTACCCCAGCATCCCCATGGCGATGAGCGCAAACAGGCAGACCAGGGCCATCTGGAGCTGTCGCGTAGGACTCATCGGATACCTCGGATGCACGGTTGCTTGGTCTTAGGCATACCATCGGATGCGAAGTCAAGTTCTGACCGGTTGATGCAGCCATCTACTGATGCTTTCACGATACCGCATTGTGCTCCACCCGTCACACATTCGCGAGCGGGGCCAAACAGGCCCCTGGCCGCCTACCGGTCTGCATGGGCGGCGTCTTCATCGGACTCGTTGCGGTCGAGAGCTTCGATGGGCATAGTGTTGCGGCATTTCGGGTAGCCGGAGCAACCCAGGAACTTCCCTCGTTTGCTCGTGCGAATCACCATAGGCTTTCCGCACTTGTCGCACTTGATGTTTGTTTGGCGAGCGGGGCGCTTGCGCGCCTTCCGTTCGCCGTGCAGGTTTCGGGTATAGGTACATTCCGGATAGCCCGAGCAACCTATGAACTTCCCGTTCCGGCCTGTACGCACGACGAGTTCCCTGCCGCACTCCGGGCACTTCTCGCCTATCGGGCCATTCTCGTCTTCCTTCTCCTGCGGCACCTTTTCCTCGAAGTCGCAGTCCGGCGCCTCCAGACACCGATAGTACCACTGGTCATCTCGGCGCTCCAGATACACCACCGACCCGCATTTCGGACACGGCTCCGCGTACGGTGGCGGGACCCGAGATTCCTTCGGTTCATCCTCTCGACGTGTATACTGACAATCGGGATAGTTCGAACAACCGATAAATTTCCCGAACTCGCTGATACGCTCAACAAGCTCGCCACCGCACACAGGACATTTCTCCTCCAGTTTCCTCGGCTGGTTTGTTTGGGCGTGTTTCACCGCCTTCTGGAAGCCTTCGTAGAATTGTTTTAGCAAATCCACCCACTCGCGCTTGCCGGCTTCCACTTCATCAAGCTGTTTCTCAATTCCGGCGGTGAACTCTACATCCATGACCTCCGGGAAGTGCTCGACCAGAAAGTCCGACACCGCAAACCCGAGAGGCGTGGGCACGAAGTTGCGACCGTCCATACGTACATATCGGCGACGCCGGAGCGTCTCAACGATCGGCGCATAGGTACTGGGCCGGCCAATGCCATTATCCTCCAGCGCGCGAACAAGGCTTCCCTCGTTGTATCGAGGCGGGGGCTTTGTAAAGTGCTGACTGGGCCGCAACGCCAGCAGCTTCAGCGGCTGCCCCTCCTTCAGGTCAGGCAGCGATGAATTATCACTCTCTTCGGCTTCCTTATCCGCGCCCGCCTCATAAGCTGCCATAAACCCCGGGAATACCAGGATGCTGGCCGTAGCGCGGAAGTCATACCCGTCGGCGGCGATATCCACCGTAGTCTGCTCATATTGGGCCGGCGCCATCTGACTTCCGAGAAAGCGGCTCCAGATCAGGCGATACAGCGCGAGCTGGTCTTTGGTCAGGTATGGTGCCACCTGGTCCGGGTCCCGCGCAGGGTCGGTTGGCCGGATCGCCTCATGCGCCTCCTGGGCGCCGCGAACTGCCCTTTGCTTCCGTTTGTCTGTACCCAGATATTGGTCCCCGAAACGCTCGAGTATAACCTGTTTGGCCATTTGTTTGGCCGTTTCCGATACGCGCGTTGAATCGGTGCGCATGTACGTAATAAGCGCTACGGCTCCTTCAGCACCCAGTTCGACGCCCTCGTAAAGCTGTTGAGCGAGCATCATCGTCTTACGAGCGGAGAATCCCAGGCGTGAGGATGCCTGCTGCTGCAGGACGCTGGTACGGAAGGGGGGCGGGGCGTTTCGAAGACGTCGCTTCTTGGTAATACCAGCGACCGAATAGGCCAATTCGGAGACAGCAGCCCGAACGCGCTTGGCTTCCTCCGCAGATGGAATCTTCGGGTCCTCGCCGTGAATCTTGACCAAACGCGCCTGAAAGGATTCATCTTGGCCGTCCGGCATGAGCTCAGCACTGATGCGCCAACTTTCCTCAGGTCTGAATGCGCGAATCTCACGCTCGCGCTCGCACACCAGCCGAAGAGCCACCGACTGCACGCGGCCCGCGGAAAGGTCCTTTCGGCCCTTGATGCGTTTCCACAAGATCGGACTCATCTCGTATCCGACAAGCCTGTCCAGCACCCGACGGGCCTGCTGCGCGTTGACCAGGTCCATGTTTATCGAACCAGGCGATTTCAACGCCTGTTCAACGGCCCTCTTGGTAATCTCATTGAATGTGATTCGCTTGGGGTCTTCAAGCTCCAACGTTTGCGCCAGGTGCCATGCGATGGCCTCACCCTCGCGGTCGGGGTCCGAGGCCAGATAAACCGGCCTGGCACCGTCCACGCCCTTGCGAAGGGCTTTGATGGTTTTGCGCTGTCTGGGAATCACCTGATATTGCGGCTGGAAATCGTGTTCGACGTCCACTCCCAACTTATTCTCAGGCAAATCGCGTACATGGCCGACCGATGAGAGAACCTTGAAGCGATCGCCCAGGAACTTCTGAATCGTCCGCACTTTTGCAGGGGATTCCACGATGATTGCGGGAGTGGATTCTTCTCGGTTACTACGTCTCGCCATGAACTTGTCCACCCATCCCATATATTACACAAGCCCGCTGAACGCCGGAACGAATTCACACTCGCACAAACATGCTTCCCGGGAGTCGGCGGGCGGCTCCCTTGACCTCAAGTAGCATCAACGCCGAACTTGCCTGGGCGGCTGAGAGGCCCGTTTGTTGAATCAGCACATCCAGGTGCTTCGGCTCGTGGCTGAGGACATCCATGAGGGCTGCTTCATCCGTAGAAAGGTCTGTTGGAGGTGGCTTGCGTGATTCTGGGATTGCCTCGGGCACGATTCCCAGGCCGTCGATGATATCCTCAACCGAGTCAACCAGTTTGGCACCATCCTTTATCAACTGAAGGCACCCTCGCGATGCAGGTGCATCAATATTGGCCGGGACGGCAAAGACCTCGCGATTCTGCTCGAGGGCGAAATCCGCGGTAAGCAGCGCCCCACTGCGCTCCGGCGCTTCGACAACGACAACACCTAACGACATCCCACTGATGATACGGTTCCTGGTCGGGAAGCGTTCGGCACGCGGCTCCGTGCCGAAGGCGTATTCCGTAATGAGCGCCCCGGCCTCGCGCATCTGCTGTTTAAGCTCGCGGCTTCCACGCGGATAATCCACATCCAAACCACATCCGAGGACACCTATCGTCCTGCCACCGGCCGAAAGGGCGCCCCGATGTGCCGCTTGGTCTATGCCGCGTGCCAGGCCGCTGACCACGGTAAAGCCTTTTCTGGCGAGGTCTCCGGCCAGCCGTTCAGCAACGAGCTTCCCATAGGGCGTAGATGCCCTTGTGCCGATCATCGCTACAGAGAGTTCGTCTCGCTTCTCAATGGTTCCGGCCACGAGGAGAACAGGCGGCGGCTCGCGAATCTCCCGCAGCCGCTTTGGATAGCGCTCGTCATTGATGCCTACAATTTCAATACCGCATCGCTCGAGCATTTCCAAATCAGCTGAAACGTCAGCCTTAGCTTCCCGACGGAGCTTGCGCCGGTCCGCCTCCGTGAGACCTTCAACTTGGTCAAGCTCATAGTCCTGCGCCGACAGGACAGCCTGAGGGGAGCCCAGAGCTTCCAGCAACTCCAGTTGCCGTTTCGGGGAGATGTGTGTCCGATTGATGCGAAGCCACGCTTCGACGGTGTCCATTGCTCACGATCCGTCGGCGGGAATGATATAGATAGGCGTTCACGGAGTCGGGCCGAAGCGAAAGCGGCGGACCCGCACCGATCCGCCGCCGGCTCGACGCGTCCTGAATTCTAGGGAGACTCCTATTACGCCTCCTCCTGCCCGGTCGTTTGCTCCTCCTGCGGCGCACCTTCCTCCGCCGGTTGCTCTTCGGCCTCCTCTTGTGCTTGCGCCCCCTCTTCCTCTTCCTCCTCCACTTCCTCTTCTGCCTCTGGCGTCAACAGGCCAAGCGATGTGAGTTGCTCCTCATATTCGGCGATTTTTCCGTCTTTCTCCGCAAGGCTCTCCTTCGCTCTCCGAACCAGTCCTTCCAGCTTCTTGACCCGCGCGCTGAATGCCTTGATTTGGCTCCGGCCTGCCAACCAGGAGGCTATGGCACCTGCCAGGGCCGAGCCAGCGATAAGGAGCCACAAGGATGTTTCGAAGGTCGGTCCACCGGGCAAGAGCGTAAACTGGGTGGGGTTAGGGAAGAAGTACATCAAGGCACCCAGTCCCACTGCGACAATCAGAAGAAAAACCACGTAAGCCATAGAGGCCTCCCCTCATCTTACTTGACCGCACATGTTGACCCGCCCCGAGCCGTACAGCCTTCTCTCTGGATATGCAAACCTGCACACCGCTCATTATGGCATAGGGCCGCCGCCCATTTCTGGCATACCCGGCACCCCACCGGCACCTGGTATGGCACCCGCCCCGGGGGTACCATAGGGTTGCGTTGACGGAGCCGAGGGCGGCGGCAGGTTGTTGTCCACCAGGAAGTCAACATGCGCTTGTGTCACGTTGCCCTGCCAGTCGGGCACACTGAAGGTTACCCAGTGCACCCCGTTTTTGAGCGCCACACCAGCCTTCCCGGTCGGTTGATAGTCCACCCACACTACGCCCGTCTCCGGATCATAGGTGAAGTCCTGCTTTTTGTCGTCCAGATACGTCTCGATCCCTTCAGGGTTAACTCCGCTGCCGACATCGTCCACCGCCACCGATATGGTAATCGGGGGCGTGCCTGGTATCTTGACCCATTCGGCATACTTGCCCGGCATCTCGTTCGCGTTGGCCACTCTCACCGCGTAAGAAACGATAGTGTTGTTAGCGCCCTGCACATCCAGTTGGGCGTCCTTGACCACCGGCCCTATTCCATCCGGCGTGCGGGAAGTGAGAGCATAAAGAGAGCCGTCACCGCCAAGAACAAAGACCGCATCGGTGCTTACAGCAGGCGACGAGAGCACCTCGTCACTAAACTCATAAATCAGTTGCTGCTGGTAGCCGGTTCCCCATCCAGTTCCCACGCCCCCTGCTCCAGGTGTACCGCCATATGCACCGCCGCCGTATCTTCCTCCCCAACCTCCGTAGTTCCCATAGGCGCCACCCAAACGGCCGCCCCAACCTCCCATTCTCGTCGGCACTCGGCGACCCGGCGTGCGGCTCGGCGCTCCCGGCTGCCCACCACCGAGGGCTCCGGGAACGGCTCCTTCCTGGCCATATTGGGTTATCTTCGGCTTTTTGACTTTCAAGCTCCTGCCGGTCCGATAGCACCAAACCGTCTTCCCTGACTCCCTCTCCAGCGCGACCAGAAGGCCGTCCGCTCCATGAACAAGCACAGTGTCTCCGACAACCGTGGGCGAGGACTGCACCTCAACACCAAGACCGACCCGCCACACCGCCCGACCAGTGGCTGCGCTGACGGCGTAAACCGATGTATCCGCGGACCCGACATAGACGAAACGGTCAAACACCGCAGGGGACCCGGTCACAAGGCCTCCTGTAATGAAGGTCCACCGTCGCTGGCCGCTCCGTGCATCCACCGCTATCAGGTTATATCCGGCGCCCACAATCACCTTGCCCCCCTCAATTGACGGCGACGAGAAGCAAGGGGTGCTGCCCAGCGATGTACGCCAGCGCAAATTTCCCGTATCGTCGATTGCATACAGATATCCGTCAGTGGAGGCAACATAGCACATCCCGCGCCACAGCGCCGGTGTGCTCTTGACGGCACCCGCCGTTCCGTATTGCCATCTTAGCCCCCGGTCGGCGAGACTGATTGCGTAAACATTCGAGTCATCGGAGCCGATGTAAAGCGTGCCATCGCGTATGTTGGGAGATGACACGATGGCATCCCCGGTATGGAACTTCCACAGCACGCTTCCCTTATTCGCGTCCAGTGCATACAAATTCCCGTCGTCGGCGCCCACATATACCACGCCGTCGTAAACGGCGGGGCTTGAGTGGAAGCTTGACCGTGAATTAAACTCCCACAGCTTCTCGCCGGTAGCCCGGTCCAAGGCATAGGCCTTCGAACCTACACAGAAATAGACATGCTCCGCATCCACTACAGGGGAGGAGACGATATCGGCCGTCTTCATGCCCGTCGCGAACTGCCACTTCAGCCCCAGAGGGAACATGACGTCCGACGGCGCGACTGCGGAGTGGATGGTATCCCCCCCGAACATGGTCCAATCAGCCGCATTGGCAGGTACGGCAAGAATAACCCATATCAACAAACCAGCCCAACGGGCGGTAGGAATGCGCACACTCATCTCCTCCTCGATGCAAAAAGTATCAATGCTGCGACTCTCTCAGGAGCCCTCAGCCACCGCCCGAACCACAACTCGCGCTCCAAACCACTTTCGGGCGAACTCCCGGACCTGTTGCGCTGTGACCATACAGAGTTGCTTCCGCCAGCGCCCGGCGAAACCGGGGCTGTCACCGTTTACGATGGATTCCGATATCCGCTCCGCCGCAGTCACAGGCCTTGCCCACTCAAGGCTGTCGGTCATCAGGGCGTATCGCCTGGCACGTTCCAACTCGCGCGGGGATATAAGCCCCGATTGCAAGCGCCTCATTTCCTCTTCGATTATCGCCACCGCACGCTCACCATCCTCAGGGAACACTGCCACTAAAGCGGCCACATAGCTCCCGTGCCGCTGAGCCGGACATAAGCTGCGAACCGAGTACGCAATGCTCTCCCGGTCACGGAGCCGCCGAAAAAGCCGGCTGTCCATCCCGGAGCCAAGCACCGCCGCTATCAGCGTTGCCGTAGCATACTCACTCGAATCTGCCCCCGGTACGCGGCTGCCCACCATGACCCACTCAAGGTTCGCATCAGGCACACAAGTGACGAACCGGCCTATATGCAGCGCTCCCAGCGAGGTCCCACGCATCCGGCCGCTCAAACCACCCAGCGGTACATCGCTCATCCAGCGCGAAAGTGCAGCCCTCGCATCCGCAATCGTCACCCCTCCCGCCACACCGATTCCCATGCCTTGCGCAGTAAAACACCGCCGCCAGAAGGCGTTCAATGTGTCCACATCGAGAGCGCCTATCGTTTCTGCAGTTCCCAGCGTTGAGCGACCGTAGCCGCAGTTGCCGAAAATTTGTTTCACAAAAAGCGCTCGGACTGCACCCTCAGGGCTGGCCGCATCCGCGCTGATCTCTGTGAGTATGCGCGCCCGCTGGGAACCGACACTTGCCGCCAAAAGTTTCGAGCGCAGCACCGACGCTAAAGCCTGCACGCCCAATCTAAAGCCTGATACAGGCACCGTTACGCCGACGTGAACCGCATCCGACGACACCCACGTGTAAACCCGCGCGCCTGCCTTCTCGAAAAGCTGCGCATCAGCTCCTCGAACTGCTTGAAAAGCCAGCGCACGCGCTAAAAACCACCGTATTCCGTCACAACCCGGCGGCTCGTCAAGGGCACCCGCCCCCCACCCCACATCCACAGCAACCGTCGGGCAATCTGCATTAGCCAGTACGCCGCACCGGACACCGCTGGCGAGTGAAAAGGAGCGAACATCTGGAAACGGCGCGCCGCACAATGACCAGGCACTGACCTGCAGCAGTCCAACAACCCACAACCCGATAACATGCCGCACGCGCCCGGACCGGCGATGCAGCCCCGGACGCGGTTTACTAAAGCTGCAATCGCTGGAGTGCGCGCTGCGCCTCCAGGTTGTTCGGATCGGACTGCAGACACCGGGTATATTCAGCAATCGCCTGGTGGATTTGCCCCTCTTGCTCGTACATCTGCCCCATTTCTTTGTGGACCTGCGCCTCAGCTTCACTGCTCGGCGAAAGTTGCAGCGCCGTATTGAGAGCGCGTTGCGCGGCACGGTAGCGGTTCAGGCCGACATAGGCGCGAGCTTGGGCTACCAGGGCATCATAATAGCTCGGGTCGATTGCAAGAGCTTCATTGTATGACCGGATTGCCTCATCGTAGAGGTAGGCATTGTAAAAGGTCTGGCCGATGAGATAGTAGATATAGGCTCTTTGAACGGCCGTGCCCTTGATGCGGATCCCGGGCAACCGCTCGAGGGCCTTGCGATACGCCTCACGCGCACGGTGCCAGGACTCGTTCACGTAATAGCAGTTACCCAACTGCAGGTAAGGTTTGTAGTCCCGCGGTGTGGCTGCAATTGCTTCGTTGAAGTGTATTATGGCTTTCGGTATATCATCTGTATAGTAGTATACCAGACCCAGCGCAATATGTGCCGTCGCATTACGTCGTGCCAATGCAACCGCCAAATTACCCTGCTCGATAGCGTCTTCGTATTGGCCCTTGGCGACATAGGCGGAGGCAAGATTCGCGTGTGCATCCGCATAGTTGGGGTTCACATTCAGAGCGGCCTGGAAGTTCTGAATAGCCTCGTCATAGTCTCCATTATGATAGGCTGCCAGGCCCAGATCATTCAGGAACGGCGGGAAGTTCGGCCTCAAATCCAGCGCCTTCTGGAACTGCTTCTTGGCCTCCTCGAGACTATGGGATTCGATGTTTCGGCTTACATCCGTCTCGAAGTTGAGGGCCTGAATCATGTAAACTTGCCCCAGGCCGTCGTAAGCTGCTGCGTAGTTAGCGTCGTACTGCAGTGCCGTCTGCAGTTCATCAATCGCAGCGTCAAACATGTGCAGCGACTGCACGATGCTCCCCTCGACCATCAGCAGTTCGGTCGCCTCGTGCAAGTAGGAAAGACCTATCCGCGTGTGGGCATCCGGGTCCGTCTCATTGCCTCGCTGGGTCAAGGCCATTGAAGCGCGGTAAGCATTGCGAGCCGATGCATAATCGTTCAGGCCGTCGTAGGCGTCACCGAGGGTCTTATTAAGCATGGGCCAGCCGCCGATATCCTCTGCGAAATGCTGTGCCCTGCCATACTTCTCAGTGACGATTTCCTCTGTGAGCTTGGGATCCCGCTTCTGCTGCTCAGCCAGGATGTCCAGCCTGCGCTTCTTGGAATCCCATTCCTCGAGGACCTTCCTGGCTCGCAGCAGCATCTTGACGGCCCCCTGATAATCTCCGAGGGCAATCAGAGCGCGCCCAAGGTTATAACGTGCCTCCACATAGTTGGGGTCGTCATCAATCGCATGCTGCAGGACTTTCTGAGCGTTATTCATGTCGCCGGCGTTCACATACACCCGGCCTATGGCGTTATAAATGTCCGCCACGTCCTCCCGGCTTCGAATCCGCAGTTCATCCCGATAGGCCCGAAGGGCCTCATCTACGTTGCCCGATGCCTCATAGATTTTCCCGATAAGAAGGCTGGTGCCGCGCCTGCGGGGCTCGAGCTTTTTCGCACGCAGCAAGGACTGGAGAGCAGGTGCGAGGTCCCCATGCTTGGCCAAAGCATCCGCCAGTTGGGCACGGCCTAAGAAGTGAAACCCTGGCTCGTAATCAGGTTCAGCCTGCGTGACCTGCTCGAATTGCTCGATAGCTTCGGCGTACTTTTCGGCTTCCAGGAGGCTGAGACCCTTTGAGAAGGCCTGTTGGATATCGGAAGACATTTGAGAAGCAGGCCCAGCGGCCGGTGCTTCCTGCGCGAGGCTCACAGTTGTGATTGCAAAGGTCACGAGGACAACAAGGATAAGGGCCTTCGACAATGATGCCATACGAGTCCCCTCCCAGGAGGTTGGCGCCATCTCCCAGTCATTAGCGGCACATTATAAACACAATCACACCCATTTGTCAACTCGGGCTGACGTACGGGTAGTGTCAATAAATGCTTGTTAGGTGCTTACTCCAATTGGTGCCTCAGGCTTGAACCAGCGAACATCGTCTGCTACACCGGCCTTCACCCCCGGGCAGAAGCTGCAAGATAAGCAACTCAGCCGGGAATTCGGTGTGACGCATACCCCGCTGCGCGAGGCACTGCGTGCACCGGCGGCGAGGGGCCTGTTGGAGCACATCCCAATCGAGGCTATCGGGTCCGAGTCATCAGTCTGGAGGAAATGATACAACTTTACGAAATTCGTGAGGTGCTCGAAGGCTTAGCGGCACGGCTATTAGCACCACATGTGACCGACGAACAAATCGCCGAGCTTCAGAGACTTTCCGATGCTATTCCATACGAAGGAAGGACTTCGGAGTCACTGCGTGCGGACTGGGTATTCCATACCCGCATCGCGGAATGGTCGGGAAATACTTTGCTCAGCGAATTGCTGTCCTCTTTGCAGGTGCTGGCGCGCGTGATACTCGGCTCGCAATCGCGGACAAACACCCCTCACCCAGGCCCCCATACAAATCATAGGTTCATAGTCCGTGCTCTGGCCTCCCGGAATCCTGACCGCGCTGAAGCTGCTATGCGCGCTCACTTGCAGGACGCAATCGAGCGTTCGCTGCTGAATCTTAGGAGTGAGAAGCGGGCTGTCGAGGAACAACAGGTAGTCAAAAGCACCATGAAATGATAGGCGCCGGCCGACCGTGGACCACGAGATACTCGAAATAAAGCTGAACCGTCTCAGTCAGATGACCGCAAAGCCGACGCACTAAACTGGAAGGGAGGTGAGACCGCGCAAGATTTGTGCCGGGATTGAGCGTTTACTCAAGTCGTACACGATTAATCGCAAAGAAGGAGTGAACAATGATGAGTCGCGTAACTAAGCGGTACGGTGGCTTCACACTCATTGAACTGCTCGTGGTCATTGCAATCATTGCAATCCTTGCGGCAATATTGTTTCCGGTTTTCGCCAAGGCGCGTGAGAAGGCAATCGCCACGAGCTGTCTAAGCAACCTCAAGCAGGTGGGGCTGGCGTTGATGCAATACTATTCGGACTACGATGAAACGCTGGTTTTCTACTGGCACCCGTTCGAGGCCGCGGCAAACGGGCTGTCCTGCGCCCTTGCCCACGACATTATGTTCCCGGGGAATTGCCTCGACCCCTACATGAAGAACACTCAGATTGCACATTGCCCAGCGGTTAAGTTTACCGGTGACGACGATCCCACGACTTATGTCGGGTGTCATTACAGTCTTAACCTGGGTGCAGGCGGCCGGGCTATTGTTCCAACAGGGCATGGTGTCTCGCGCACCCTCGCAAAGGGGCCTTTCCGTGGCTGCATAGGGATAACACGCATTGTCCGTTCTCCATGAGCGTCTTCCTCCAAGTATAGGTCACCAAATTACAATTTCCCCTTGACAAAATGAATCAAGTGTTATAAAAATAGAATAGTCATTCTAATAATGTTACTGTTATTTCAGTAAGCGTGATAGCCTAACATGGAGACCCGAGGGAGGTGATGTAATGAATCAGCGTCGCGTGCGCCGACGACAGCAAGATATGGACTACGTCTTGGAGGTCGCAGAAAGACTGTTTGCCGAAAAAGGCTTCATCAAGGTGACCATGCGCGAGCTTTCCCAGAAGGCGGAGTTTGCCCTCGGAACGATTTATTCTTTCTTCAAGGGCAAGCGCCAGCTTTACGAGCACCTGATGGAGCGAAAGCTCAAGGAGTACATCGCCGTTGTAAAGGGCGCGATCAGCTCCGAAAGCCAACCTCGCCAACAGCTCGAGAAGTTTATTGAGGCTAAGCTGACCTTCGTCCATCAGAACCGTCCATTCCTTCGCCTGCACCTGGCCGGCAAGCACGGCCCACCGCCGACCGCGGCCGATGAAGGCTCGTCCGATGAACGGCCGAAGCATGTGGATGACATGCCTGTACTCCAGGAGCTTGTGAGTGCATTCCGCCGGGGTATTTCTTCGGGAGTCTTCGCCAAGGCGGATCCAAATGTGTTGGCGACAGCTCTTGATGGTTTGACGAGTGCTCTGGCCCTGTCGTGGCTGAAGCATCCTTCAGACACCTCCCCAAAGGCTGAGATTGAGACAGCCAAGCGCATCTTTTTCCGCGGCGTGCTGGCGGACGCGCCGGGCCCAAATATCTAACTTACCGGGAAGCAAAATAGTATCAGGAGGATTTATCATGGATGTGCAAAGGGTGTTCCAAAACGGTTCATTCCGGGCGCTGCTGCGAATGCTTGTAACGCAGAGGCTCTTGAAAAGCCGTGTCATTCGGTTCATCGAGAAGAAGATGGGCGATGCGCTCATCGGCGAAAACGCTGAGGGCCGTCCTGTTCAGGTCCAGAAGGATAAACTGGACTACCTGATGGCCCTTCTGCATGGCATCGATCGTAGCATCTCTCGTGGCCAGCTCTCCAACCACGTGCTGGACCGTCTGTTCGCTACACTGTTTGAGAATGTTATCTGGAGCAAGGAGTCTGCGTCTTATGCGGAACGGCTGGGCTTCAGGCCCCCTCTGTTCATCACCATCAGTCCAGGCAAGAGATGCAACTTACATTGCAAGGGTTGCTATGCGTGCAGCGACTCACGGGCGGCCGCCAAGCTCGACTTCGAGACCTTCGACAGAATTCTTACCGAGAAGCGTGAGCTGTGGGGGTCACTCTTCACCGTGATCTCCGGCGGAGAGCCGTTCATGTGGGAGGATGCCGGCTACGACCTGCTGGACATGGCCGAAAGGCACAGCTCCAACGTGTTTATGGTGTACACCAATGGGACACTGATAGACGAGACGCTGGCAAAGCGGATGGAGGAAGTCGGCAACATTACTCCTGCCATTTCGGTTGAGGGCTTCGAGGCGCAGACCGACGACCGGCGTGGCAAGGGAGTGCATAAGAAGATACTCAGGGCGTTCGACAACCTCCGCCGCGCAGGCGTCCCCTTCGGCATCTCCGCGACTGCTACAAAACAAAACTGGGACATCGTCACCAGCGACGAGTTCGCCGACTTCTACTATGAGGAACAAGGAGCGGTGTACGGTTGGATTTTCCAGTACATGCCCATCGGGAGAAAACATTCTCTGGACCTGATGGTCACGCCTGAGCAGCGGCTGGAAATGCTTAAGAGAACGTTCCATCTCGTCCGTGACCGCAAGATATTCATCGCGGACTTCTGGAACAGCGGCACGACCAGCAACGGCTGCATCGCCGGCGGCCGGGCGGGCGGATACCTGTACATTGACTGGGACGGCGACGTCACGCCGTGTGTGTTCATTCCCTACGCCTCCGCCAACATCTACGACGTGTACCGCAACGGCGGCAACCTCAACACCATTCTCGAAACGCCCCTGTTCAGGGAAATCCGCGACTGGCAAGCAAAGTACGGTTACACCCAGCCTGCCGACCGAACCGACAACTGGCTCTGTCCATGCGCAATCCGGGACCACTACGAACACTTCTACGAAGTCGTCCGCGCTTGCGGTGGCAGACCAATTGACGAGGAGGCGGAGGCGGCCCTGCAAGAGCCGGAGTACATCCAGGGAATGATCGAGTACGGCAAGAGGTTCGACGAACTGAGCCGCCCAATGTGGAACGAGCAGTACCTGTCCCCTGACACGCAGCACCAGCCTGAGAAGGTGCATGTAGCCGCCGCATCTTAGAGGTATGGGGCAGCAAATGACGAGTGGGGCGCTGCGGGTTAACGCAGTGCCCCATTATGTTTTCCCCCTCAATCGTCACGCGCTGGTTCGAGATGCACAACAGGCAGAAGAAGTGATCATGTCCGGTATTCAATTGAAAGCCCCGGCGGCTTTCTTGAATTCGGTGGTTAGGCGGCAGCTCCTTCTTGCGTGATCTGGCCCGCGTCGAGTGCAGCCTGGAGGGTCCATAGGTGATGGTAGCGCAGGATGCGGCGGAAGAACTTCTGCTGGGGACCTAACGTCCAGTCGTTCGGGTTGTCTGTGGGGCGGTAGCTCCAGTATTGCAGGTTGATGGTGCTGATCCCGAACCAGATGGGAAGCTTCACTCCTTGGCCGCGCGTTCAGCCTCATCACTCACCGCCCTCGGGTGAAGGCCAAGCCCGGGTCAATCTCCCCCTAAGCTCCCAGGAGTTCTGCGACTATTCCCTCCGGCACGCTCGCCGCATAGACGTGCGGAAAGCCGGTGCGGTTGGAGTTGAAGATCACCCACTTGAGGTCGGGCGTCAGGTAAGCGTGGGGGTGTGTATTCTGACTCCGGCCCGGTTGGGTTTTCGATGCGCAGACCACTGCCGTCTTCCCGCTCTTCACTGAACCGATCACGATCTTGTAGTCGTCCCGCCAGTCGTCGCAGATAAAGAGGCGGCCGCAGCGCGACACCCCCACATGGTTGAACTGGTACCCCCTCGCCACCGTCCTCGCTGGGCTGCCGGCCCGGACCCCCAGTAGGTTGCCCTTATCAGGGGTATAGTCGCCAGAGGGGCTCACAGTGAGCACCATCTCGCCCGTCTCGCCGGCCCATGCCTCATGACCGGTGCAAGGCGTGGTGTAGGGCTTGCCCACCTGAAGCTCGGTCCGCTGTCCCTCAGGGACCGACAGCAGGAAGAGCGTCGCCCCTTCCGGCCCCACGAGGCGCTGCAGGGTGCCATCCGCGTTGAAAGCTCCACCCCGATTGTGCTGGATCATGACTTGCCGGCCCGTCGCGGGGTCAAACTGCGGGTGAATGTTCAAGAGGTAGGGGTCCTTGTCGATGATTGTCTCCTCATCTGTCTCCAGGTCGAGGAGAAAGACGCCAAACAGCTTCCACTCGTCATCCAGCCGCTTGCCCCGCACGTAGTAGCGATGGTCCGCAGATACCGTTCCCCGGTCCCACGTCCACGGCCCCCCGCCGAAGCGATGGACGACCTCCGGCTCGCCGCTCGAGAGGCCCGCCCGCATGAGATCAAGCGCGCCATCCCCAGCACGCTTGACATAGTAGAACGTGCCGTCCGGCGTCACCGCGCAACCCGACACCATTGCCGCAGTGTCGAGGACGCGTCGCTGCCACGTCCCGAGTTCTACGATCACGAACTCTTCCGGGTTCTGGCGGTCCCTGCTGCTCCGATGGTACACGAAGAACCGCGAATCGGCAGAGCAGTAAGGGACCTCGCAATAGATGTTCGACTGCTGGACCTCTTCAGTCGTCACCTGCCAGATCTCCGAACCCGTCTCCTGTTTCTCGATGAAGACGCCGGCTTCCGACGCATGACCCTGATTCTGCCTCATTGCCATCCCTCCCACGGCGATGATTCCAGCAGCACCCGCTGCCATGCGCCGGATGGCGGTGCGTCTGCTCATCTTCTCGCTCATCTGCGATCCCCCTCCAGATCTGCGTCGTAGAGCGGCGGATAGTTCCGGCAGGCACTCTCCGAGGCCTTCCGCCCATCCGTGGTGAACCTCGCCAGCGTCACAGATCGCGTCCTGGCCTTTGCCCACGAAGTCATCCACGGCCATCCGGGCCTGCTCGATCAGCTCCACCGTCGGCAAGAGCCCTTGCGCGTTGGCCATCAGAAACTCCGCCAGCTCACGGCTATCCTTCTTGTCCAGAATCTGGTACACTTGTCCCACGGCGACTCTCTCCTCTCCTTTTGGAGTGTTATCCCGGGCATCATCTTACCAGCCCTCGCGGGCCGTAGCCCGCTTCGTCGGGCGAAGGCCAGATCGTGCCCTGAGAGAGCCGCCGTTTTCTCCTTCAACTTTCAACTGCCCCCGGGACATGCTCGAAGAAGTGGCCTGTTTATCTATCTTCTTCCACAACCTCAAAGCCGATTAAGGAAGCTATGCTCTTGACTTTCTCTCTGAATTCGCCGTAGAAGCATGAATTATGGTTCCCAAATGTTCGATAGTCATAATTCTCGTAGATTGACTTTGCGTTGGCTCTGGCGATTAGTTTTGTGCAGCAGCAAGACTCAAAGAAGTTCTTGTAGATAGATTCACCTGGGACAAGTTCCCCTGTCCAAACTGATATTTTCTCCTGGAGAACATTCGTCTTGATGATTGTAACAGGTCCTTCCTGCGGCAGGTCCACATATTGCTGAGGTCGTCGCCGAGGTTCTCCCCCGATACTATAGGGAGCTCTGTAATCGTCACCGTACGGATTGATCGGAGCATTACAATGGCAAACCTGAGTCACGTCGTTGAAGGGGTCTATTGTAAGATCACCATGAAGCCCGGGCCTGCCGGTAAGGCATTCTCCAAGTATTTGCGTGACAAGTCCTTCCATATCCGATTGACAACAGGCAGGAATGCCATGCAGCCTGAACTCCATGAGTGGTAAGGAGCCGCTAACAAGGTATTGCTCTCCGATAGAATGGGCGAAAGATTCACACGCAGACCAGGTGGTGGCGTCCATTGTTATGGCATTACATCTATATTCTTTCATTAGCCTGTCTGCGGCCAGATACAGCCTGCCTGCTTTGGTTACCTCTTCATCAGTTACACCGCCTACATTCCTTGTGTTCTTGATGGATTTGGTTGGTGTTTGCTCAGCGATCCATTTCGCTGCAATCTCTTTCGCCTCATCTTCCTCGATTCGACCGTATTCTTTGAACAAATCTCTGTAATCTACTATCACAACATCTATACCGAGAGTTTCTTTCAATCTTTGAAGGTAGACTTCCTGATCGCGCCTCCACCAATGTTCGTGAGGCTCAGAGCCAAATCCCCTCACTTGAACATCCATGATCTTAGTGTTCTTCATCTTTCTTATCGCATTGAACAGTTCGACCTTTTCCACCAAATCATCGAGTCTCGATGCGCAGACAGATTCGGAAGCGTCAGTGGTGCTGTAAGTTGCAGTGATGAATTTCGTGCCAAGTCTTCTCCCGAGAGCTACGCCATCCTTGAACCCGATCTGCAGATTAGGGAAAGCGTTGTAATCTATCATCAGTGTAGGCAATCCAGTCAGCAGATACCTGTTATCACAAAAGCCGCCGAACAATAGGACCAATCCATCCAGACCTTCTTTGCGATTCTGGATGTCTTCAAGAACCGAATTGCTTTTGCTGTCCTCTACATACACTTCAGGGCTTCTCTGCATGGCATAGTCCATTGCGTCTTTTCCGGGATAGCCTATTGTCTCTCTTCCAACGAACTCGATTCCTCCACATCTGCTTTCGATGTCACCCAATATCTTGTTTGCCACGTCCTCTGGTAAGGAAAAGGACACTGCGTACACTTTAGCGTTCTGATTCTGCACGTGCTCTTGCATCACCATCTCACCCTCCCATTGGTTTTGCGATATCCCTCGTTTCGAGGAATGCAGCCTCATCCTGGATGTCGCTTTCGCTGCCTCCGAGTATTCCTCCTGCTGTAGGTAGGGACTGTCCGGCTGAAGAGGAAGCGTCCCACTCGACGAGAACATCCTCGCGATGATTGAGACGGCCAGGACTCACGGGAGGTACTGAGGAGGACGCTGTCGTGCCCCCCTCTCCAGAGCCATCCGCGCCGTCTGCGGATGGTGAAGGAGAGGGGGTTAGGGGGTGAGGCCGCCTCACCCTCGCGGCCTCTCTGGAGAGGGGAGCGGCACCTGCGTTGCTTCGGGACAGGCACGTGCCGAAGCAACACATGAAGGCGTGCCCGAACTGCTCCGTCCTACCTCCCCGACCTGACGATATCCTCCTCGGTCGTGCCGTCGGCCAGCACCACTGAACTGGGATAACCGCAGTCGGGGTTCGTCGCCGTCCAGCCGAGCATCACCTTGTGGCCCTGGCTCCAGGTGCGGCCCCCGTCCTGGCTAATGATGCACTCGACGCCGTAGGGCGGGTGGCGATGTCCGTAAACGAGGAGAACGTGGCCGCTGGGAAGCAGCACCATATCGCAAGGGAAGCGGTGACCTGTCAAAATCTGTTCGGGCTTGCTCCAGGTATAGCCCTTGTCGTCCGAGTAGGTTATCCACGTCCCCCTCCCCTCCAAATGGTCGGAGCGACACGCTGCAAGGATTCGACCGCTCGACAGTTCAAGCAGAGCTGTTTCACTGAAGTCCTTCCCTATGACCGACAGGTCGTCCCAGGTCCGTCCGTTGTCCGTCGAGCGAATCACCCATGCCCACACGCCCTGCTTTTCCGGCGGCTTGCTTTCGTGGTACCCGTAGGGCAAGTACCCGCCGTATGCAGGCATCAGCAGTGTGCCGTCCTGGAGCTGGATAATCCTCTGAAACGGGGCAACAATCTCGTAAGGCGGGAACTTCAGTTCCGCTGGCTCGCTCCAGGTCTCGCCACCGTCATCGGACATCGAGACC
>JALGUK010000301.1 GCA_029820875.1 Candidatus Zipacnadia bacterium | reverse complement strand
AAACGACAAGTAATTATAGCGCGTTAGAGATAATCTGTCAAGGACTGTGATCTACGGGAGCCTGATTGCCTTGGTGGCAGTATATAGCTTTTTTGCAATGAAGCGTCCAGGGGCCACGGTCAGCCTATTTGATGCGAAGGGCGGCCGCGGCTAGGGGGTTTTGGGGGCTGAGGTGGCTGGTGATTGCACCTTGGGTATCCGGGCCCGGCTGCGGGCAATCTGCCCGGCGACGGTAGGGCAGGGCTGACGGAAGCACCGCAACACGCGCACATTCCCCACTGCGATGCACGTGGCTTCCTCTGGGCCTATCGAATGGAGCGCCCGTGAGAGCCTGTCCGTGGTTTCCCTGTCAGCGAGTCTCAATCCCTTGTTCATCAGGGCGATACTTCTGATTTCAACTACGGATGGGACAGGCTCGGAGGCAACCCTGGTGGGGCAGAACCTATCCACTCCAGTTTAGAACAACCACCCGGCAAACGGGCAGTCTGGCCCGCCAGATGCCCTCCTCGACGCTCCATTTCGTCTCCTCGGGGCCGAACACCATCCGGGGCTTGCCGTCCCCGAGCCCGAGCACCTCCGCTGCCGGGAACTCGACCTCGACCTCCTGCGCCCGGGCGTTGAAGAACTGCACCGTCCACCCGGCCTGTGGGGAGTGGTACCAGGACACGTACACATCATCCGGGCGCGACTTCCACTGCGGGTTTGCATCCTGGGGCGGGGTGTACTGTGCGTGCCACAGGTCCCCGTCCAGCCACAGCTTCTTCAGCGGCCAGTAACTCTCGCTCCACTGGTACGTGTCTGTGCCCACGTTGAGCAACTGGGCCAAGCCCTTGATCTCGGGGTGGTAGTCGCACAGGTCGTGGGGCACGCCCCACGGGTTGCCATTCATGAGCAGCAGAATGTACTCCATGGGCAGGGCGCCGGCGAGAGATTCTCTGTCCTTGAGTCCCATGACCGCCCGGAACTGCTCGCCGTTGTAGACCACATCCGCGAACCCGTTGACGGCGATGTTGTTGCGGCTTGAGGTGTGGGCGTAGATGACCCCGTTCTCCGAGTAGGTGTCGCACAGGTATCGCATGCGCTTCATCAACTCGCGGGCCCGGCGTAGGCTCCCCGTTGGCAGCTGGGTGCCATCCAGGTAGAAGCCGTCCAGGTCATACTCGATGAGCAGGCGCTCCATCCCCGCGAGGATGCGCTCCATCTCCGGCCCCGAACGGTCGGTGGCGTAGCTCATCCGGCTGGGGATATTGGGGTCATATCGGGCCGGTCCGTAGAAGCGGTGCCCGACGCCGTGGCACAGCCGCGGATCGCTGCCGAGTATCTCCCAGCCGAACTTCTGGAAGGCCTCCATGGAGTCGTCGATCTCATAGCCGAAGTACACGATCACCTGCATGTCCCGGGCATGAGCGGCAGCGACGAGTTCCTTGAGCGCCTCGGGCTCCCGGGCCTCGACGCCCCCCCATGCCGTCGTCCACCACTCGCCAAGATGCACCACGCGGATGCCGGCCTGCTTCATCCGGTCGAGAGTGGTCATGCCGCCGAAGTTCTCGCCCAGGCCGCGGTACTCCGAGGTCAGCCCGCCGGGGCGCCAGTTGAACACGGACACGCGGTTCTGCAGGGGCTCTTCGGGCCAGGGCTTCACGGGCGTTGCCTGCAGGGCAAACTCGTACTTGCCGGACTTCACCGGCACGTATCCTCGCAGGACGCTGATTGAGACCATCGTGCGCCCGGCTTCGGTGGTGATGCGGACTGTGTCGGGAGCGCCGGGGGAGTCAAACCGGGCGCGGTCGGGGCAGTAGATCATCAGCCCCCGGGACAGGTTGCCCACGTAGAGCCAGTCGCAGTGGCAGCTGCTCCAGCCGTAGCCCGGCCGGGGCACCCGGATGACGTTGTTGACGTTCCCCCAGTACCACGGGTGGTCCGGGAAGTAGTAGACGTACTCGGCCACGGGCTCGCGGATCGGCACGCGAAGCTCCATCTGGGCAATGCCGGCCTCGCCCTCCACCTCGGCGCTGAGCCACGTCATCCCGTCGTACTCCTGGGTCAGCGTGACGGTTGCCGATGCGCCCGGGGCCGCGTATGTCCTGCGGAAGCTGGCGTGGGTGTCGGCGCTCTCGCCCTGCTCCCACCCGCCCTGAGCCTGCAGCCGCGCGCCGCCATCCGCAAGCAGAGCCAGCTCCACTGACCCCGATAGAATGTCCTCGCCGCCACTGGTGATTTGCCGCACCAGCGCCTCGCCGGGATCCAGGGCCATCGTCCGGTTCCAGCAATTGAGCGTCGGGCCGTCGCCCACCGTCACCGGGTCCCAGGGCTTAAGCAGGACATCGCAGCCGTCGATCCCCGCCTTCGCGTCGAGCCACTCCGGACGCTCATGGAGAACGATGCCTGCCGCCGCGAACTGGCTTCCCGCCAGCTGCTCAGGGGCGGTGATGCGCGCGGTGAAGTCATACGTCCCCGGCTGCAGGTCGCCGATGGGCAGCGTCGCCACCCATGCCCCACGCTTGGTCGCGACTGGGGGCAGACCGGCTGCTTCCCATGCCACGTCTGGCCAGGCCAGATCCCGCCACTGTGCGGTCGCCGGGGCTTCGCGGACCGTCTCGCCGTCAGCGTTGCGGATAGTGACCTGGAGGGTGACATCCGGCGCGCTGGCGCCCGGGTGGGGGATGTGGATGTGGAAGACCTGGTCGGTGAGGACGAAGGGCCAGACCTCCATGTACCCGTCGGCGGCGTGCAGGCTGATGGCGACACAAATCAGGAGCAGGGAGAAGAGGAGGGGAACATGGGGCTTCATGGTGACCTCTAGGAACAAGGTGGTTGAGGCGCTGAGTATGTCTCAAACTTAGTTGAAAGTACCCACAATCTCCATGTACTTCGACGTCTACGCGCCGGAAGCTCTTCTCCGTCTCCAGGTACGCCGCCGCAGCCCGGCGCAGGACCATCCCGCCATCCTGCCAATTCGTCACCCGCCGCGTCCGCAGGCGCACACCCGCCGTCGCTTAGGGGTTCGCGTTTGTACTGGTAGGCCATATTCTCTCTTTGACCAGTATAACACGGGAAGTAGAAGAGGGGATGCAGGAGAAAGCGGGGTCTACGGCCAGACACCGGAGCGTCGTGTCGCGCTTTTGCGTAGGAGGCGATAGGGCAGGGATTCGTGGGCTACTGCTGTAGGGTCCCCACCGAGAAGCGCTGCGCCCACCCGGTCATCCTGAATGGCAGAGACACGCAGATGTGCGGCGGGGTCGTACCGCCGAAACCGAGAATTTTCAGCAAACACTCTTCAAGGAAAGTCACGACATGTTCTGTGGCCCTCAGGATTTTCTGCGTGTTCCCTTCGTTATCGGATAGGACCAAGGTCTTCCACTGACGAGCGTGCGCAAGGTCGTTTCTGATTTTGTAGGCCTGCTGTATCTCGCAGACGCTGGGCACTTTACACTCGGGCCAACCAGCCGTGATCAGTTGCTGTCGCGCAGCTTCGAACTGACCCTTCTGACCCTTTTGCTGCTCTCCGGCCATCAGTGCTGTAACAATATCGAGCGCGGTGTAGTGCTCCAAGAATCTCGTCTCGAGTACGGCGCGCTGCGCGCATGCCAGAGAATGGTATGCAATTGCCAGCCAAATATGCTTGCACGTCTGCGGGGCCCGCTCTGCCCGCTCTGCCCAAGTTGCGAGGGCCTTTTCAAGGAAACTCTGTAAGGAGTCCGTGTCCACAAGCGACCCATAACTACGCGCAGGGGACGTAACCGGTATACGCGTCTCGTGCACCCGACAGATCAGGCTGTTCTCCTTGACGACAACCATGTCTCGAGGGCAGCACCGCCTTCGCTGCGCGAAGGCCAGGATGGCCCGCAGAGGCTCAAGGTCACTGCTCATGTGCTCCACAAACGCAGGTATCTCATCCACCGAGGCGGACTCTCTGCAATCCGCCCGCACAACGCCCCGACGGCTAAGCCCGAGTTCGTCTGGCGGAGGATCGAGTACTCGGAGCTTGTTCCCATTCACATCGGACATTCCGAGGCGGTCGAAAATGTACGCCGCCGCATCATCACCGGAGACGAACTTTTGCGCAAGAGTTTCCCCGAGGTCAGTATTGAATTCACGCCAAGCCCCTTTAGGTGCCTTACAGGGAGCGAAAGCGACCCGCGCCACCACGGAGTCAAGGCCTTGTGGCATACATATCGTAAAGGGCTGTTTTACTTCAATACCGTCGAGCAATACGTACACCGACGTGATACCCATGGCGCGATCCCCTCGATAGAGCTTGACTTTTCCGCTGTTTCTGCTAGAAAGAAGCAGTTTCCTTCTCCTGGCAAAGACGCGCCAAGTGTTCTCCTGCGCTATATCCCCTACAAGGAGGTGTAGAGCAATGCCCGCTAAGAAGCGTGGTTGCCGCTGGGTGGATTTCCGGCAAGTGAAACAGGATGTTCGGTTTGAGCAGGTGCTGGAGTACTACGGACTGCTGGAGGGTCTCCGACGGAAGGGCGAAGAACTCGTGGGCTACTGCCCGCTGCATGATGAGCGGCGCTACAACTAAGGACGCCTTCTCGGTCAACACGGACCGCAACATCTTTCACTGCTTCGC
>JALGUK010000300.1 GCA_029820875.1 Candidatus Zipacnadia bacterium | reverse complement strand
CCAGCAGCGGCCAGACGCCCGTTTCTGCGTGGGAATCACTCATGACCTCGTCAAGATTCTGCCGGTCAAGTATTGGTTCCGCGGGCGCAGCATCGCATCGGCGCAAGATGGCGCTGTGCTTCGCGCAGAGCCCCTTATCGCCGCAGCCGGCACCACAGCGGCGTTCCAGATTGCAATCATCCCGAGGATGGGCGCGCAAGCGGCGACCTACCGGGTTTCCGTGACGCTCGAGGACGCCACAGAAAAGGCGACCGCGGAAAGCTTCCGGGAGGTCTTCGTGTACACGGCCAAGTCCGCATACCCGCGCCTGGAGAGCGAGCGATGGCCGGATCCGCTGATTCCAGCCCAGGATGTGAGGGTGGATGAGGGAACCGATCTCGGCGCGTTCTGGATTGACGTGCACGTTCCACCCGATACGCCCGATGAGCGGATAATCTGTCGTGTTGAGGTAACCGACGGGGTGGAAAAGGCCGCGATTGTCGTCCCCATAGAGGTTGTAGCCGGCCTGGACCTTAAACCCAATCGCTATCCATTCGTAGCGTGGGCAAGGGACCGCTGGGGCGGCGGGCGACTTACCGATGAGCAGTACCGGGGTATGTGCGCGCTGATGCTGGCCCATCACCTGCAGCCTATAGACGCCCTCAAGGGCCGATGGGACCCGCAAAACCCGGAGAAGTTCGACCAGTTCCACGCATTTCTCGCCGAGCACGGACAGACGATTTTCGAGCTCGACTCCCCCACCTCGGACCGGTTCGAGTCGCTTTACAACCACGTCAAGCAAGCGGGGTGGCTGGGGCAGTGCGTCGTCTACAGCAATGCGGACGAGCCGGACACGTCAAGCAAGCGGGGTGGCTGGGGCAGTGCGTCGTCTACAGCAATGCGGACGAGCCGGATGATGCGACGTTCATCGAAAAGAACATTCCGTTCTGCCGAATGGTGCACGAGAAGTACCCGGGCCTGCGAGTGTATCTCGCCTCCGAGTGGCACAAGAACATGGCCGAGGGCTGCGACATCTGGATGACCGACATCTCCTCCTCGCGCTACCATCCTGCCCGTGCGCTGGCAGATGCGGGCGCCGCTGGTCTGGGCGCCGAACATGGAGATAGACAACCAGGCGCTTGAGCATCGAGTGGCGCTGTGGATGTCGCGCTACTACGGCGCTCAGGGCGTATTCACCTGGGCGGGCTTTTCCGCGGGCGATCTGCCCGCTGATTTCTGGACCACCCTGCGCCTCTCGGACAAGCCGTCAGGCTTCCCCTATGCAGGAATCCATAACGGGAACAACTTTCGGGTTTACCCGCCCATGCAGGAAGGCGGAGAGGTCCTTCCGTCAATTCGCCTGAAGGTCACCCGCGCCGGTATGGAGGACCTGGCCCTGCTTTCGGCCGCCGAGCGGCTGCTGATGGAGGGAAAGATAGACGGTGAGCGCGCGCAAAAGCTTTGGCGGCTTCTTGACCCGGTGCCGGACATCTTCGTGCATCCACACTACTTCGACCGCCTGCCCGAGACGCTCCTGCAGCGGAGAGACGAGATTCTGAGGACGATAAAGGCCGGGCTGACTGCGGGTTAGTGACGCACTGGTCCAATGGGGACCCTACGCAAGGAGCTTGCGCGCGGCCTATATAGTATCCGGTGCTTATCGCGCTGTGCCCTACCACACTTGCACCTTCAGCGCATCAATGCCTTTTAGCATCTGCTTGATGAGCTTCCAAGGGGCTTCGCCTTCACCGGCATAGATATAAAGCCGCGGCGCATCTTCCTCGGAATACACCTCTCCCGGTGCAATGACGACAGGCTCCTGGAAGCTGCGCCGAGCGTCCGGGTGCTGGCCACCGGCTTCATCCAGCCAGAAGTCGGCCCGCAGGTTGCTGTCCTCTTGAGGGATGGCGCCCAGCCATAGGCCCAGCGTTTCGTCCTTCCACGCAGCTCCAGGCTGAAGATAGTAGTTGGGAACCTTCGGGCCTCCAGGCGCATCCCCTGAATCGTCGCCGCCGAGCAGGGAATTGAGGTAGAAGAAGTAGCCTCGCAGCTTCAGTGGTTGAGCGCTGAGGTTCTTGATTGAGAGAAACCTCGCCGCGAACCAGTTCCGACCCGGATAGACGACGATTCGATGTCTAACCTCGAATGCCTGCGGCTGCCCGACTTGCTTGGCGGGACGCCCCTTTTCATCCACCTTGGTGATGACCTTCCCTGGTCCGCCCCGGGCGGTAAGGTCGGCGACGAGGCGCGCAGGCCCATTATAAAAGTCCGCACCAATGAATTCCGTGGTCCTGACCCAGTAGTTCTGCCCGTTGACTTCCTGCCAGACCAGTGGGTTGTAACGGCCCATCATGATGCCGTTAAGCTTAATAACATCGAAGAAATCGCCCGTATCGCCGGTGTTGACCAGCTCCAATGGACCGTTGTCAATGGTGAATCCGCCGCCTTGCCGCTCGACCCGGACGGGCGCAGACTCATCCAGGCGAGGCGCCGCGCGAAGAATATAAGTTCGGCATCCCCAGGGCAGGAGCGGGTCGGCGATAAAGCAAATCTCATCCACCATATCGTCCCGCTGCACGGGCCTGCTCCTCGAATCTTCGCCTTCAGCAATTAGTTGCCCCTGGTTCCGGGCTGCGGAGGGCAACTCTTCAATCGGCACCGTGACCGGCACCAGGTTGAGCGGTTCAGGTGTCGGGTTGGCCACGCTTATCCTGGCAATCGCACCTTGAATCTTCTCAGCGCTGCCTGGGACAAAAAGCATCTTGATGAGGCGATTGTTGTCGCGGTCCCCCTCGACGAGCACGTGGTCCGGGTCGGCCTCCAACACAATCAGATGCTGCCCGGGCCGCAGCGGGGCACGCAGTCGGACATTTCGCACACCGCCCGAGGCGACGGGGACGGTGACCTCACGCGTCTCTCCGTCCACTATCAGCCGCAGGGGCACCCTGGCGCTCGCCTTCCCGTGGTTTTCGACCGTCGCGCGCAGCGTTCCATCAGCCCACTGGAGCGCCGAGACGCTAATCTCCGGATAATCCTGGTTGTGCACTTTGCAGGCCAGCTTATTTACGCGCCTGGCCGTGGCCGTAAGCTCCGGATACGGCTCGTCTTGCTCGTTGACCAGCCCATAGTTTGTGTCCTCGGGGAACGTGCTGGAAATCCCCAAGGCGGGTTCGTCCACCCACATGAAGAAATCCGAGCCGACCATAAAAGGCAAGCGAAAGAGCATCGTCTGGTATATCTCGAATGCCTGGGCGCGCTGCTGTTGCGTATCGAATCGCTCGCCGGCGCCATGCAAGCAGGGCAGGCCAGAATCCAGGGCGGGGAAGGACCACTCGGTAATCATGAGGGGTTTTCGCGCAAGCTCGTGACACTTTGCGAAATACTCCGGCAGCTTCGGCACTTCCCACCTGTCGAGGTCAACCCTGCCGTAATAATTGAAGCTGACGATGTCACAGTACTTGCCGGCGATGTCCCATATCTGCGCGGGTGCGCCGCCGGCAAACCGGCAGCCCAGAACCATGTGGTTCGGATCGTGTTTTCGAATCGCCTCGGCGCACGTCTTGAAGTACTTCTCAGCGCACAGGCGCACAAAGTCCTTCTTGTCCGCCTGCACTCGCTCCTGCCTGGGACCATCGAGAGAGTGGCGGCGCAGGATGCTCTCGAACGATGGCAGGTGTGTGCCCCAGGCCCGGTTGAAACGCGCAACCGTCCCATACCGGCCCCGCAAAAATGCGACCAGCGCGACCTTGCCGCTGTGGTCGGGTTCCTTCTTCATCGCATCATCGAACAGGCCCCACTCAGTGTGCGACTTCCCATACCATTCCAGCTCGTTGTCCAGGAAGTAGCCCAGCAGCCACGGGTCATCCCTGTTGGGGCCGCACTGGGTGCGGGCACGCCTGTCGCAGTACGCCTCCCACTTCGGATGAAAGACATTGGGGAAACCGGTCCAGTAGACCTTGGGGCAGATGTCGCTGATGCCTGAGAAGCTGGAGCCGAAGGAGACGAACGCCGTATGTGCCAGACCCCGGTAGAACGCCTCTCGGCCGCCGCCGGCGCCGATGAGGTTGAAACCCCAGTCCTTCAGCCGCATGGTGGCGTCAGCCGCCCACGCCTCGGGCGTCCCGAACTTCCGTTCCATGTTCCGCC
>JALGUK010000299.1 GCA_029820875.1 Candidatus Zipacnadia bacterium | reverse complement strand
GATGACCGCCGGCTCGTCGGCGCCGTAGCCTGTCCGTTCGACCCAGACGTCCTCCCCGCGCTTCCAGGTGCGGCCGTTGTCGTCGGAGTACACGCAGACCGACCAGATGGTGTTCGGCCAGCCGCCGTAGACCGGCATCAGGATCCTGCCGGACCTGAGCTGAATCAGCCGGTCATTGTTCTTGCCGATATAGCCCTCGAAGTTGGTGGCGCGGACCGGCTCGCTCCAGGTCTTGGCTTCATCATCCGACCAGCGGACGTACTCCTGCAGCTCTTCTCCGAGTCCTTGACGCAGTAGCCCAGCAGAATTTCCCCGTTCTGGAGCCTCAGGAAGCTGACCTCCATCACGTTGGTTCCGCCGATGTTGGGCTGCAGCACATACGGCTCTGACCAGGTCTTCCCGCCGTCCGAAGAGGTCATCGCCGCGATTTCGGCAGGCGAAAAGTCGCTTCCGCCCTTGAGAAACCGCGTCCAGGCGAGAAGGAGCCTCCCGTCCTTGAGCTGGATGATGTCCCCCTCACCGTTGCGTGGATGCTCCGCTGTGTTGGGCACCACGGTCTGCCGCTGGATATCGCCGTTTTGAGCAGATGCGATGCCGGCGGCACCCCACAACAGTAGTAGCGCCTCCACAACCACAATTAATCTTGCCTCCATCATTGATTAGCCCTCCCACATAAGACCGTTCTCGCATACAGCCCGTCATTCTGAGCGAAGAATCTCCGTTGGGCATACTTGGCTCCGCCTGCTTCGTTCGGAACGACAACTGCGAGATTCTTCACTCCGCCGCGCTTCGTTCAGAATGACAGATTGTTTACTTCCACCGACTCCACCATAAAGCCTCCGCGGTCGGTTTCCTCGGCGGTGGAGCGCAACCTCAGGTAGCAGGCGCCGGTGGAATCGCGGCGTAGGCGCAGCGTGCCGGCCTTTTTGCCGTCGAGCGTGACCCGGCACCTGTAGTCGGGTATAGACCACTCGAGTGTCAGGTCATGCCATCGTCCCGGCCTTACGCGCGTGCCGTCAGGAAGCTTGCCGCCGGCCGATATCTCGAGATTGAACAGGCTGTAAACGTTATCCTCGACGTCAAAGGGCGTGGAGAAGTGGTCGGTCAGCATCACAAGCCCACCCTTGAAGCGGCGGCTCAGCATCAGCCTCATGTGCAAGCGGCCCTTCCGGCCGGCGGGGAAGTTCCACACCGCGCAGGCGGGCCAGTCCTCGCTCGTCTTGCGGATGCTGAGCACCTTGGCGTCGGGCTTGTCGGGGTGAGCGATGAACTCGACGCCCTTGGTGCCGAAAATGGACCACTCGTCCTGGCGGTTTACGAAGTCGGCCGTCTGCGAGGTCTCAAGGAGCCAGTCGGGGTCAAGGAGCGCAAGCAGCACGCGGCCTTCACCCTGGCCGGTACGGAAAATCACCTTTCCATCATTGGCCACGGTGGGAAATGGATATGCCGTCCCGAAATCGCCGCGCTCGGGTGGGGGCTCATTTCGTTTGGGATCGCGGGCGACCTCCCGCCAGCCCCGCCAGGTCTTGCCGTCGTCGTCGGAAATGGCCGCATGTAGAACGTGCCGACCGCCGAACGCGTACGGAAACCGCAGGCAGCAGTTCCAGAACAGTACAATCCGCCCGTCGTCCAGGCGCACGATGCCCGCGGGGGAGTCTGACGAAATGAATTGTGTCGGCTGAATCGGAGACCAGACGATACCGTCGTCGGAGAAGGACTGGAAGAGCCGCCCGCGTTGGGTGCGCAGCAGCATCCATACTCGGCCGTCCGTAAGCTGGAGGACGACCGGCTCGTCTGCACCGTAGCCGTGGATGATGCTCGGGACCTCAATCCCGAGGCTGCTGGGCGATCCATGCCAGGTTTCGCCGTCGTCATCTGAATAAATGGCCGTGGATTCGAATGGCCCCCAGAACGTGAATGCCTGCAGATCGTCCCCACCGCCGCCGAACACCCGCCTCCCGACAAACGCAGCGAATGGGAACACGATGCGGCCGTTGGTCATCTGGATGACCGAGTTCATCGCGCCCGTGTAGCCCTTCCAGAGGAGCTTGGGGGCGCGCCACTTGGTCCGGCCGTCCGTTGACTTGGTGTGCCAGATGTTGAGCCAGTTGCCGCTGTAGCCGCCCAGGTACGCCTCGATGACTCCCTCGTCCTTTCCCGGCAGCTCGGTTCCGACCTTATCCCACTTGAGAAAGAACAGGTGCACCTCGCCATCCCGGTCAACTAGGACCTCCGGTCCTCCCCAGGCTCCTCCCTGCTTTGGAAGCTTAAGGAGCGTCTGCGGCTCGCTCCAGGTGTAGCCGTTGTCCGTAGAGTAACAGGCCGCTGCCTCCTGCTGGTCGTCCACGGTCCGCGTGAAGTTACCCATCAGCGTCCCGTCGGGGAGACGAACCACTATCATCGCCTGGTTCGCCCCCAGTATGACCGGCGGTTCGCTGGCCTGCACTATGCCTGCGCATAAAATACATAGCGCGGATGCCATCGCCGCCATTTGTGTCCACACTTGTCTCGTCCTCCTCTTACGGTTTGGTAATTTCAGCTTCCACCGACTCCACCATGAAACCTCCGCGATCGATTGCCTCGGCGGTAGAGCGCAGTCTCAAGTAGCAAACGCGGGCCGTCTCATGGAGAAGGGGCAGCACACCGGCATGTTCCCCGTCCACGCTCACCGTGCAGGTGCGCTTTGCATGGGACCACTCGAGCAACAGCTCATGCCAGCGGCCGGGTCGCAGCTTTGCTCCTTCAAGGAACGTGCCGTCAGGTGCAAGCTCGAGATTGAACAGGTTGTAGAAACGGTCTTCCATATCGAACGGGGCTGAGAAGTGATCCGTAAGACCCAATAGAGCGCCCTTGAAGCGCCGATTCAGCATCAGTCTCACGCGCAGGCGCCCCTCCCGGCCTGCCGGGAAGTTCCAGACCGCACAAGCGGGCCAGTTCTTGCTCGTCTTGCGGATTCTGAGCACCTTGGCGTCGGGCTTGTCGGGGTGGGCGATGAACTCGACGCCCTTTGTGCCGAAGGTGGACCACTCGTCCTGGCGATTTACGAAGTCGGCCGTCTGCGAGGTCTCAAGGAGCCAGTCGGGGTCAAGCAGCAAAAGCTGCACGCGCCCCTCGCCCTGCCCGGTGCAGAAGATGACCTTTCCATCGTTGACAGCGGTCGGAAAGGGGTATGCCGTACCGAAGTCACCACGTGCCGGAGGCGGTTCATTTCGCTTGGGGTCACGGGCAACCTCGCGATACCCACGCCAGGTTTTTCCCTCGTCGTCGGAAACCGCGGCATGCAGGACATGCCGGCCACCGTAAGCATACGGAAATCGCTGGCAGCAGTTCCACAAGAGCACTATCCGCCCGTCGTCCAG
>JALGUK010000298.1 GCA_029820875.1 Candidatus Zipacnadia bacterium | reverse complement strand
TTGTGCGGCACGCGTTGCTCGGCGGCATAGACCCAACGCAACCGGCCGTCATCCTTGCCGACTGCGAAGAGATATCGGCTTTCCGTGTCATCCCCTGCACTTCCAAGCACGAGATCGTCGGTGACGCCCAAGTAGCCCCATGTCAGCGACTCATCCTCCTGAACCTGCACACTTTCCGGCGCAGGCGGCAGCGGATATTCCTGCCTGGTCTTGCCGGTTTGAGCATCGAGCCGCAGGCATCTGGCGCCGACGGCGATGTAAAGGCTGTCACGGTCGGCTGCGGCGTTGCTGTTCTTGGCGGGAATCGGAAAGCGGCCAGCCCCCTCGATGTCCCGGCTCCACAACTGGTGGCCGTTGTAAGCGTCCACGGCGGTGACATTGTTTTGCCCGATGACAAACAGGCGTCCGTCAATAGACAAGGGCGCCGGTCCTCTCCAGTGGCGATTTACCATGATGCTCGGGCCGGGCTTGCCGAACCACAGCACCCTGAGGGGAAGTCTGACCCGCTGGTCGTCGGAGCAACCGGACTTGCCGCATGATGCTCGGGCCGGGCTTGCCGAACCACAGCACCCTGAGGGGAAGTCTGACCCGCTGGTCGTCGGAGCAACCGGACTTGCCGATGTCCGCATACTGATGCGTCCACTGGCCCGCCCCTGGAAGTGAGCCGCGTACGACCTCCACCGGCGGTTTGGACGCACGAATCTCCGCTGCCGGCACTCCACCGTCACGGAGCCACTTTTGAGCTTTTGCAGCAAAGCGGGAGCTGTCGCTCGCCGAGCAATTATTCAGGTCCCCAGCGAGTTCTTCGTCCACGATGACGAAGTTGGCCATGTAGTCCGGGTACGGGAGCTTCGCCGGCGAGCCATTATGAACCACGATGTTGACGCCGTATAGTCCGGCCTGGTCCAGCTTCCTCCGAACCGCAGCCACCCTCTTCGGGTCCGGGTCCACGCAGTAAACGCGCAGCCCGCAGCGCTTGGCAAGCTCGTAGGCCAGGTGCCCGTCGCCTGCCCCGAGCAGAACGGCGTAGCCGCCGGTCTCGCCAACCTGCTGGGCGATTCGGCGCACCATCGCGGACCGGGCGGCGTCCAATTCCGTCCGCTCAAACGGCAGATTAGCTGGCTTTGGCGAGATTTCCGCCGGGCTGGCGACTTCCTGCGGCCCGAAGCATGCAATCTGCCCGCTATCTGTGCTGACGACCAGCCGCCCGTCGGCTGCGGCCAGTCCTCGGGCCTCGCCCTCGACAGCGCCGGTCCAGAGGACCTTTCCGCCGTCGCACCCGATCAATGTGACCGTGTCCCGTCCGCCGACCGCGAGCGTATCGCCGGCCTGAATCAGATCATAGGCGCGCCCATGAGGTGTTTTCCATCGTGTGTATTGGTCAGGGTCGGCTTCCGCGAGCCAGGCCTTCAGGTCGATCGCGGCCACGTTGCCGCTGCCGGAAGCATACATAGTATCGCCGTTGATGACCGCTCGAAGTTTCCCGACCAATTCCCGCGCCACCTCGCCTGTCCGCCGATTGAATGCGACGATGCCGTCGTCCTTCCACGGCTGGCACTCGCCGGGACGGACGTTGATGTCCGGGCCGACGTGAGTGCGCCAGGTAAAGAGGAGCTCCCCGGCTGCAAACACCCATGAGCCGCCCCAGCGGTCCGCCCAATGGTCCGGCCGGGCGTGATAGTAAAGCAGCCGACCCGTCGCCCTATCGTAAGCCGCCGGTACGTTCCGGCCGGTGGGGATGAATAGCTGGTCGTCGTGGACGACGATGTATCCCTGCGGTGCTACGCCTGTGAACGCCTCCGACGGCGGATGTGGCTGGCGTAGGTACATGGTGCCGCTGGTGTCGTTTTTCCAGATGACGGAGCCATCGCGGGCGCTGAGAGCGTACACGAATATACCCTCGGCGGGCCACATTCCGGCCGCGAAATAGACGGTCCCGTCCTCGACCGCCACGCCGGTGCGCAGGGGCCAGCGGGAGACGAGCTGCTCGTTGCCCATGACCCGCTCGTCGGAGGGGCCGCCGCGGAATTTCCACAGGAGCTTGCCGTCGGCGGCGGAGAGGCAATAGAGCCAGCCGTCGTCGGAGGCCGCAAACACCCTATCCCCTTCCACGGCCGGCGCAAAGCGCACAGGGGCGTCTGTGAAGAAGCTCCACCGCTCCCTGCCGGTGAGAAGGTCGAGGGCATAAACCTTGTGGTCCGCGGAAGACCCGAAGTAGACCACGCCGCCGGCGATTGCGACCTGGTAAGCGTAGTCGAACGCGTTGCGGTTCAGCTCCCGGCCCGGTTCGGGCCAGGCCGGCTTCGGTGCGTGAGCAGGGGTATAAGTCCATTGCAGATGAAGCGGCGATGCCAGCTTCTCTGTAGTGATTGCGCTGCGAGTTGCATCGCATCGGTACTCCGGCCAGTCCGCTGCCACCGCCGCAACAGCGACCACGGTCAATAAGATGAGTGCGGCAACCAATGAACGCAGTATCCTTTGTGTGTTCATACTGCCCCTCCTTTGTAAAGCACGGGTCCAGCTTGTCCAAGCGTTGAGGTTCGCTGCAAGGCTCGCCCTTACCTGCAGCAAAGTTGACCTTTTTTACATGGGCTGTTCTGTCCGCGTACGCAGTCGGCGAGGCGCAAGCCCGAGCAGGACGGCCGCGTCGGGATTGTCGGGGTCCAGGCGGGTCGGCCCCGGAGTCGCCACCAGAACGGTATGGGTGCTCGCCGGTGGAGACCACAGTGTAATGTGCGGAAAGACCGACTGCATCGTCCTTACGATGGAGAGATAGTCCCGCGGGTCGAGCGTGTGCAGGGGCACCCACTGGGCCGCGATTCCGCCCGGGGCAAGCGCCCTTTTGACCAGTTGATAGCACTCCCGCGTGTACAGCATCCAACTGTCTCCCGTCGCGGGGTGCGTGGCGTCAAGGACTATCACATCGAACTTCTCCCGCGTCGCCAGCAGGAAGTTGCGGGCGTCCTCGATTTTGACCGTCACCTTCGGGTTGTCCAGCGGATTGTGGTTGTACTCGGCGAAAAACCGCGTCGCCTCCAGCACCTCCGGCACCAGTTCGACGCAGACCACCGGCCCGGAGTCCTCATCCGCAACCGCACCGAGGGTTATCCCCATCCCGAACGCAAGCACCAGGGCGCGCTTGGGCCGCGCGCGGTCCGGGTGCAGGAAGAACGGGAGATTGCCCAGGAGCTGAAACGCGCGCAGCGAGTCCAGATCGGACCCGCCCTCGGGGTTGCCGTTGATGGCCATCTCGTCGGAGTGTCCCATGCGCGGGTCCGCCACCCGGAAGACCGCCACTGTGCCGTTTGCGCCCTCGGCAAAAAAGCGCAATTGCCCGCCTCCGAACAACGCCATCGGGCGGGCCAGGAGCACGCGCTCGATAGGATAGCGAACCGACGCGACGGCTATCAGTGTCCCTGCTATCAGAATGCCCGCAGCGGCAACCCGCCTGACACGCAGGCTGAGCCGCCCGCAGTACCCGAGGGCAACCAGGGCGACCGCCAGATTGAGACAGCCCGCGATAACCATCCCCAGTTTGAACCCCACGAGAGGCACGACCACAAAGGTGGTCAGCAGCACCCCCACCACCGCACCGAGGGTGTTGACTGCGTACAAAGTGCCCACACGGCTGCCCAACCGGCGGAGGCTCGGCGTGAGGGCGGCGGTCAGCAAGGGGAAGGTCGCGCCCATCAGCATAGTGGGTACAAGCAGCACCGCGAAGCACACCGGGGGCGGGACAAGCCAAAGCAGCCGGGGGTCATCGGGGTCATCGGGAAGGATGGTCGAAACAAGTGTTTTCAGCGCCGGAACCCAGGCGAATTGCAGCGGGAGCGAAAAGCCGAGAAGCCCGATTCCCGCCTCGGCGGCGGCAAACCACGCAAGCAGCGGACGGGACCGGCGCAAAAGCCGGGCGCATAGCACCGCCGAGGTGGCGAAGACCGTTCCCCCGAACGTGAGCGTGAGGACACGTGTCCATATCATCTCGTAGGCCAGCCCGCCGACGCCGTTCACAGGACCGCCGGCGGGCTGGCTGTCCTTGAGGATTTTCTCGTTGCCCGAGGCCCTCCCGCCGTTACACTTTCATCTCCGAGAGCTTGACTGGCCGCCCCTCCGAAAGGGCCTTCTCGATGGCGAACATGACGCGGTGGGTCTTGAACGCTTCCTCAAAGTTGATGGAGGAGTCCTTACCCTCAAGCAGACACTGTACGAAATGATCCACCTGCGGCGGATAAGGGTGGTCGAGCACGTCGCCGGACTCCGCGCGGGTAGTCGGGATGTCAATCCACTCGTCCGGGCGCACGCCCTCCAGCTTTGTGCTCCAGAACTTGTCGTTCCACAGTGTGCCGTTGCTGCCGACGAGGTGAATGTTGAAAAGGTAGGGCTGGTGGCAGTCCACGGAGGATGTGCACTTTCCGCATGTGCCGTCGGCGAACTTGAGGATGGCCACGGATGTGCTGTCGTACTCGTATTCTTGCAGGTCCGGGGCGGTTGTCCTGGTCGAGTAGGCGTAAACCTCCTCGACCTCACGGTTTGCGAAGTACACGAGGGCATCCAGGGCATGGCAGCCGGCGGTAATCAGGGCGCTTCTGCCGATTTCCTTCTTCACATTCCAACTGTACTGCCCGTACCAGGGCCCAATGCCGTGGTAGTAGTCCACCTCGAGGTAATGGACGTCGCCGAGCAGCCCCTGGCCCATGAGGGACTTGACGAGGGCGAAGTGGGGGATGAAGCGCAACTCGAAAAAGACGGTGGACTTCACTCCCGCCTTCTGTATAGCCTCGCGCATCTGCAGGAGGCTCTCGTAATCCACGGCGAGGGGCTTTTCTATCATCAGGTGCTTGCCCGCCTCGGCCGCCTGGATGGCCTGGGGCGGGTGCATATGGTGCGGCGTGCAGATGTCCACCACATCCAGGCCCGGGTGCTTGAGGAACTCGCTGTAGTCGTGGTAGACAACTGCGTCGCTGCCGCACATTTCCCGAACCTGCTCGGGAGTGAACTCCTTGGAGGTGCAAAGAGCCGCCACCTCTATCTCGGGATTGGCCTTGAATGCGAGCAGGTGCCCGCTGGCGGCCCAGCCGATTCCAACGATTCCAACTTTTATCGAACTCATTACGCTCACTCCTTGCAACGAGGGCTTAACTCTGACCGGCATCTCTTGCGGGTCGGCTCATCAGCATAGAATTGACCAGATACGCCGCTGTTTCCTCCCTTTATTTCCCCAGTGCATCCCTTGGTACGATAAGTTCATCAGGGCGTCGAGCCACATAGGGCGGAATGCCCAGAAGCTGGATGGTCGAGCGGAGGCTCTTTAAGCTGAAGGCCCAGACCTTGCCGTCGGCGCCCTCAGGCACCGTCACAGAGATGTCCCACCCGCTCGGCAGGTTCTTTTCGTCGCTGAGAAGCCCGCCGTCCGGGCCGTAGATGCGAATATCGGTGCTCGATGTACCGGCACCGTGCAGCCGCAGCACAAACGCCGTTGTGCCGCGCGGAACGAAGAAGTACAGCGGCTCGTCAAGTCGGGGCAGCCAGAGCATGAACGCCTTCCGGCGGGATGCCTCGACCGAGAGCGGGCGGTGGGGGAATTCCAGTCGCCCGGCCTTCCAGTAGTCCGTGCCCGGGTCCAACGCGTACAGCCCGTCGCG
>JALGUK010000297.1 GCA_029820875.1 Candidatus Zipacnadia bacterium | reverse complement strand
ATGAGGAACGTCTCGCGGTTTGCGAACTCGGTGTAGTCGTCGCGGAAGCCCACGTAGTGGTCAACATCGGCGCCTACGCCGTCGAACCCCCTCATGCCCTCCGGGTAGAACTTGCTGTTGCGGATGACCCAGTCGGCCTCCTCCAGCGAGCGAACATGCGGGACCATCAGACCTGCCGCGCCCTCCTCGAGCGGGCGGAAGAAGTCCGCGTAGGAGTCCTTGCGCACCCGGACCATCGCGTCCATATCGCACGCGCGGGCGCCGAGAGTCATGACTGCCATGTCCGCGTACGTGAAGTCGCGGTGCTCCATGTCAATCCAGACACAGTCAAAGCCTAACCGCCCGACCATCTCCACAGCGCGCCAGGAGTTCGTCCAACTCGTGTTCGTGCACAGGATGGGGATGCCCTGTCGAACCTTTTCGAGTACTTTGCTCCGTCTCATGATTTGAAAGCCTGCCTTTCTCAGGATTTGTTCTTACGCCAACATCTATGTCGCGTTACGGCCTCACATGATGGACGTTCCGCCGTCTCTTGCAAGGCGGACCGGGCCGCCTGGACGCCTTCAGACGAAGGTCTTAGCGCCCTTGTAAGCTTTGAGCTTTATCTCCTGCGGGCGCCAATCAACCTTCGGGTACTCTTCGAACATATTCAAGTTAACAACCGTATTCTCGGCGATGTCTTCCTTGGCCTTGGCGCCGATGATGTAGTGAATCATCCACGGGTGCAGCCCGCCCCAGACGCAATAACGCTTGATGGCGAGGTGCTCCTTGGTGATGACGGTGCCTTTGGGAATATCGGTGTTGGCAACCACCAGCTTTCTCCGCGTGAATGCGCCCTCGGGTATCTTCCCGTCGGCCGTGGCGACAATGGAATTGACACCCTCGCCGAGTGCCTGCTCCACGAGGCGGACCTTTTGTATCATGTCCTTGAGGTCCGTGATACCCGCTGCAATCGCGGCGTCGGGGGTGTTTGGGTCGTAGTCCAGATTCAGATGCTTGCTGATAAGCACCGGCTCCCGTGCGGCGACGGCATAGATAAGGTGACGGCTGGTCGTATGCTCCACGCAACCGACAAGCGCTCCCCTTCCGGTGAAGGCGGCCTTGTAGGTGTCCATCACGCGCAGGTTCGCGGATGCGTACGCCAGTTCGCTGTCGCCGCTTTCGATCGTTGAGTGCAGGATTATAGGCCCCTGCGCTCCGGCCTCTTGGAGTCGGGTGACCGCCGCCTCGACCTCGCCGAGCGAAGCGTTGATGTCGTGGAAGGTGATTGGAAGCCCTGTTGCGCCCGCCAGCTCGAGGAGAATCGGGCTGGTCATGTCGTCGGAGTTGAGATTAAGCATCGGCGCCCCCAACGACACCGCCAGCTCAAGGCTCTGCGGGTCAAGGGGCGTCTGGTAGAAGACTATCCCCAGCTCATCTGCCAGCTCGTACAATTGCGCCCACTCATCGGGCTTCAGGGCCAGGTCATACAGCTCCTGGATTGAGGAGCCGTCGCAGAGCGTGTCATCCCAGTTCGAAGCCCGGGGCTCCCAGATGAACATGTCCACGCCGTCACAGCCGCCTTCGGCGGCGGCCCGCATCAATACCTTCGCTTTCTCGACATCTCCCAAATGCGAGCAGCCCACCTCCGCTGTCAGGAAGATGGGTTCCCCGTAGCCGATCTTACGGCCCTTGACTTCGATAGTAGTGTTTGTCAAGAAACGTCACCCCTGTTTGTTTTGCGAACAAAGAGTAAGAGTATCGCGTACTTGTCAGTTGGTCTCATCCGGCAGCTTTTCGTAGTATTGCCAGTTGCCCGCAGGTCCGAGAAGTTCTTTCAGACGGAATCCAGGCATGGGGTCCAGTTTCCTCCCCAACCCGGCACTGGCCTCCTCGAGGACCTTCGGAACGTTCCTGGCGACTTGCTGCCAGGTCATGCGGCGCTCGCCGGGCTGTGCCGCCTCAGTCAAGCGCACACGGGTCACTGCCCAGCGGACCATGTCGTACGCATTGCGGAATTCCGGCGAGTCCTTGCCCGGTAGTCCCATTTGGGGAGACAGCAAAATCCCGTCAACGGGCGCTACCTCGTCCACGCGACTGAGTTCTGTCAAGGTCGTGGGCACCCATACAGCCTCCTTGTCTGCATGCCAGCTCACAGCCCAGGGAACGTCAGTCGCCACCCGCTTGCATGCAGTCCGCTCGAATACATGGAGCACTTCCTTCATCGGGAGCATGAGCTGGGCCGGTCCGGTGAAGAATACCACCAGCAGAGGGTAGACGGAGGCGAAAACGTAGGTTCCCATCACCAGCCGTCGCAGCCGCCGTCGCCTGCGCCGCGCCGGCCCGCGGATATCGGGCGGAAGGCGGTTGTCGTACAGATACATAAAGTAGCCTGTCGAGATGACGACAATGGACGGCACGAATGGGAGCAGGAGCTGGTAACGCGGCGTGACCAGGCACAATGCCGCAACCAATATCGCGATTCCCAGGTAGATGCTCTGCCGAAGCTTCTCGAACGCACGGTCGGGAAACCGGTGTAAAATGGCGGCCAGGAAAAACGCCAGGATGAACGGGTTCGGCAGATTCTGCACGTACCCGGTGAGGAGTGTCAGATTCCGCTCGGCCTTTTTAATGAGGTCGCGCGGCTCGCTGACGATAAACTGAGGGGGTGTAAGGTACGGCCGTTCGAACTGGCGGTATGCCTCCTGGCCCGGAAACGTGTCGGTCATCATTACCAGTTCCCACTTCCGTAGTGAGAAGAAGGGGTCTCCTGTCAGATGCCAGTTGCGCACAAGCCAGGGGCTTATAGTGATGATAAAGGCCGCGGTCAGGATGCCGATTGCCCGCCACCTGCGTTTCGGGATGGTCAGCCACAGGAATGATACCGCGATAACAAAGGCCACGATATAAACATCCTTCGTCAGTACGCACAACCCCGCCAAAACCCCGCTTGCGGCCACCCACAGCCGTTCGCTTCGCGGACGCTCGTAGGCGCGTCAAAAGCAGGCCGAGAAGGCTGACCTCCTGCCCCGAAATCGAAACTCGCAGAAGCACAACGCTTGTGGCGTACAGCACGAGGGACAAAAGTGCCGCCCCCGACCCGAACAATCTGCGCGTGTAGAAGTAAACCAGCGGAGCACACAGCAGGAAGGGGATTCCGGAGGCGAGGCCGGCCATCTTGTCCGAGGCCCCTCCGAGGATGAACAGTACAGCCGTGACCAGCGGGTACAAAGGCTGGAAGCCCAACTCCGGATGGGGGTCCACGTGCGGATAGAATGCAAGGGAGAGCGGCCGCAGGAAGTTTGTGCAGAAGCCCTTGGCGTGCGGATAGAATGCAAGGGAGAGCGGCCGCAGGAAGTTTGTGCAGAAGCCCTTGGCGTGCGCAACGTTACGGGCGATCTGCGCCATGTCCATTGCGTTGGCGTCTTCCAGTCCCGCGAACTTGGACGCGAAGAAGAGCATGAACAACACTATGGTCCCGAAGGTCAGTATGAAAACCCGCAAAGCGAACCCGAGTTTATCCTCAGGAGTTGCCAGGCGGAATCCGGGCGTCCGCATCTTACCAGCGCCTTTCGAAATGTACGACTCGGGAAGCGGTTGCTACGCGCCATCCATAAGCGCCTCGACGGGCGCGTAATTGTCGGTCAGCATCGGTACATCCTCTGTCGGAAGCGGCTGGCTCTCAAAACGCTTCACCCGCTCCAGGAAGTTAGGCAGCTTTACGATTTTCCGCCGCACGAGGCTTTCAGCTTTTGCCAGCACGGCTTCCCGTGACAGGACCTGCTCTGACCGGGTCGCGACCAGCACTGTGTTTGCGCTCTGCTGCGCGGTGAAGTAGTATCGAACCGGAAAGACCGCGCCGATTGTCTTGTACAAAGCCCGTGTAATCCTGCTGCCCCTGCCCGTGGGATAGGCTGTCACATTGAAAACCAGCACCCCGTCCGGGGTCATCTTGTTAGCCGTCTGCTGGAAGTCGAACTTGTGCTCACTGCGCCGGATGAACACCCGCCCGTCCTGAATGCTGATTTTCAGTCGCGGGCTGTCCGGCAGGCCGAAGTATTTCCTGGCCACCTTGACCACGACCGGGTCAATCTCGGCCACCTCAAGCCGCATGGAGGGATAATCTTTCAGAAAGCGATGTGGCCCGGACCCCCCGCCCAGACCGATGAATGCTGCGCGGCCGATGGAATCGTTGAAAAGCAGCGCCATGTGGAAGTAGTCCGTGTATTCAAAATTGCCGGAAAGCGGATCGCCAAGCAGCATCCGTGTCTGTCTCGCATCATCGAAGTACAAAGTGCGGTAGTTCCCCTCGTCCGCGACGCGGATGTGATGATATGCCGAATCGCGCTCGAAGACGGTCGTCTGCGCATGGCCTGAGGGAGCTGTTCCGAGAATCAGCGCCGCAGCCAGCACCGCCGCCGGCCCTGCGCCCGGACGGAGCACCACGAAAAGGGCCAGAATCAGGACGACACTACCGACGCCAAAGATGGTTGCCGTTACGGGGAAGTTGGGGATGAGAAAGAAGGCGGTGCCGAAAGTTCCGAGGATGCTGCCTACTGTTGAGAGGGCGGCCGTCCCACCCGCTACACCGCCTACCTTGCCGATGGCCCTTGCAGAGAGTCGAATCGCGATTGGGGTGACGGTGCCGTAGCAAAGGCTGGGCAGAAAGAATAGGACTATTGCAGCCAGCAGCGGGTCCAGACGAGGCCCGAAGTGAATCATCACGATTACGTTGCAGACAACCTGCTTGCTCGGCGGTATAACCAAGGTCAGCAGGCCCGCGGCGGCCAGGAAAAGCGCAAGTGTGCGCTCGGTCGGCCAGCGGTCGGCTGCACGCCCTCCTAACCAGTAGCCCAGGCTGAGTGCGGTGAGGAAAATGCCGATTAGGCTGCCCCACACGTAAAGGTCCGACCCAAAGAAGGGGGCCAGCACCCGACTGCCGAGAATCTCCAGTGACATCAGCGCCGCACCGGCGCCGAACACCGCAACCTTCAGTGCCATCATCTTGCCTCCGGGTCGCTTGCAGAGCGCGGCCCATCATGCGAAAATGCCGCCCAGGTGGCCCGGCTGGACGGCATGTCAGCACGGCAAAAAGTTTAGGGGCCACGGCTTATCGTCTATCCTGTGGACCACCCGTGGTCCCAGCTATGTTTACCCAAAATTCACCACCTCCTTTCTAAGCTGTATGGAAGGTACCACGTCCCGTAAATTATGTCAAGAGTGTGGCCGTACAGGCAGCCTCAAGACTCGTGTGCGGGACAGGATTTGCATGCGTAATCGGAGAAAGCACGTATGGATGCCGTTGAGTCGGAAGGGAGGATGCTGGCATGAAGACAGCGCGATATCTCGGCTGTTGGATGGTCATGAGTTTCCTGCTCGCTCTGGTGCTTGCCCCCCAGTGCATACGCGCCGCCATAACGGAGCCGGTGATAAGTGTCCGGGACTTCGGTGCCGTCGGGGATGGAGAAACCGACGACACAGCCGCCATCCAGGCTGCGCTCGACGCCGCCCAGAAGCAGCATGTCAGCCGAATGACGCCCTGGGGCGTCTACTACAACACCTCGCCGGTGGTCGTCTTCCCCGCAGGCCGGTACAAAATCAGCGACACGTTGAACATCCGCTCCTACGTAATCCGCGGCGAGGGTTACGCCAGCATCGAGCAGAGCGACCGGACCAACGACATCCTTTACGGCGACTGGGCCTGGCGGATGACAATCGAGGGCCTGACGTTCATCGGCGGGCGCCGGCAAATATCGCTGGGCAACCCGAACATTGACACCGGCTTTCTGGTGGTGCGCGACTGCAAGTTCTACTTCAGCGGCGGGCCGGCGATTGAGTTTCGCGAGGGCAGCAATTCCACACACGCATTCGTGCTGGATTGTGAGTTCATCCAGTGCCGCCAGGTGCTGATTACCTACTGCGACCAGCTCACTATGCAGCGCGCATGGATTACCACCAGCCGCGAGATGGCCGATCAGGCGGCCATCGAGACGCGCGGCGGGCGTTGCACGTTCACCGACATCCTCGGCGTGCCCCTGGTCAACGGTCGCGACCAGCGTTGGATAGACAACTACGCTGGCATCCTCTCGTGCGTGAGGTTCCGCTTCGGCGGCGAGGGCGGCGGATTCACCCCGGTGGTCAACTTCACCAGGTTCCGCTCCGAAGGCGTTCCCAACCAGATTCTCCTTGAGGACTGCATGGTCTGCGCCTGGGGCAACAACAAGCGCAGGTGCGCCATCTACCTGGAGGAGGTCCCCAACACCATCGCGGTGCGGGACTGCAGCCTTCAGGGCGTCCCGGTGGTCGTAGTGGATGAGAAGCTCGACCTGAGGAACTACTTCAAGGGAGCGCGGGAGGGTTCCCTCAGTTACATACTTGACGGGAACGTCGGGCAGGTTCCCTCAGTTACATACTTGACGGGAACGTCGGGCAGTCGCCTGGCGGCCTGCCCGAACTGCTCAAGAAGCCGGTCCTGGCGCCCGATAGACTCGAGGGAACCTTGCCCCCCGACAAGGCCTTCAAAATGCTGGAGCGGATTGTCCGCCGGGAGGCCAGGCGCGAGCCGGAGAATGCCGTGCCGGGGGAGTTCAACGGGCACAGGCAACGGACCGACCCGGCCAATTACGTTGATTTGACACCCCCGGCCGTCCAGTGGGACCTCGATGACTACATGGACGCGACCACGCGGCCCAACTCGGTCTATTTGGCGGTCAAGCAGGTCGGGGATGACGTTGTCCTGATGCGTAGGACCAGCGGGAAATGGCCGCACGTGCTCATCCGCGACGTGACGCTGGACCTCGGCAGGACGCCCTGGCTGAGCTGGCGCCAGAAGCCCACAGTGCGCGGGAATCTCTACTGGACGGCCG
>JALGUK010000296.1 GCA_029820875.1 Candidatus Zipacnadia bacterium | reverse complement strand
GGGCGCTCAGAATGACAGATGGAGCCGAGGTCCCGTTGCAACACTAACCCAAGGGTGCCGCTGGCCGGGAGAAACATCACCGCGGGTGGCATTCCCGCCACAGGAGATATGTGAGCATGAAAGAGAAGGTAGCCGAGGCATTGGAAAAGATTCGCCCCGCATTGCAACGCGATGGCGGAGACGTGGAGCTGGTCGGAGTGAATGAGGAGACAGGGGTAGTCCAGGTCCAACTGACCGGCGCGTGCAAGGGTTGCCCGATGTCCCAGATAACTCTGAAAATGGGAATCGAGGCCTATCTGAAGGAGAACGTAGAAGGCGTTGAGCGTGTCGAGAGCGTAGAGGACGCGGTCCAAGCCTGAGCGATCTGCTGTCTGGAGCGCAGGCCGACCGACGACTTCGTTGTGACGCCGCGGGCGCGTATTACTCGCGCCGTTGTGTCCTGACGCGTGTGCGTGCGAGCGTGTTGGGAGGTTTTCGCTCTATGAGCGTCGAATGAGGTCAATGTTCTTGCCTGGCAACATTCTTGCCCCGCGCGGCTGATGGAATTGCTTTGCAGCCCGTTGTATCGGGAGCCGCTGAGGCATGGGAGCGTGTGTAGCCATGAAGCTGGGAGTGACGATGTACTCGTTCAACTCGTATTTCCGCGCTGGGAAGATTGACGTCACGAAGTTCATCGAGTTCTGTGGGGCGGAGGGTGTTGAGGCGGTTGATTTACTGGCATATTATTGGAAGAACGAGAGCCGTGAGCCGGAGATAGCCGCCCAGCATCTAAGGCAGCACAATATCGAGTTGGCGGCCTACGCGATCGGCAACAACTTCGTCCAGACGGACGAGGCGAAATTCCGTGAGCAGCTTGAAATGGCGCGGCGCGGGATTGCGATGGCAAAGCGCATTGGCGCACGGACGCTCCGGGTCTTCGGCGGCCATGCACCGGATATGGACCCGGAGGAGGCATTCGCGCTTGCTGTAAAAGGCCTTTCGGCTGTGGAGCCTTATGCACGAGAACAGGGTATCACCCTCGCGGTTGAAAACCACGGCGGCATTCCAGGCACAAGCGAGCAGGTCTTGCGGCTACTGAGGGAAATTGACTCGCCGGCCGTTCAAGCAACAGTGGATCTGGGCAATTTTCTGGAGGTCGGCCAGTCCCCGAATGATGCTATATCCGATTTGGTCCCGTTTGCGGCTCATGTCCACGCCAAGGACTTCCGCGTTCTCCCTGTTGATGCCCAGGAGGGCTATGCGGTGGACGGAGCGGATTACAGACTGGCACCGTGTGCCCTGGGCAAGGGCGACCTCGACTACGACTTCTTGCTCCAAAAGCTGTATGACGGCGGATACACAGGGAGCATCTCCATCGAGGCTGAAGGGCCTGAGGACGATGCAGAAGGTGTGCGGCAGTCCATCGCGTTCCTGCGTGAAAAGCTGCGGAAGTTCCGGAATGCTTAAGCCCTCGCCTTGACGCCGGAGACCTTCACGTGTACCATTTCCTCAAGGGGGGCCGCTGAGTGCCTCCCGGCGGGCCGCCAAAGCATGAACGTCGCATTGTAATGAGAGCGCGAGACGATGTCGCTGGATCCGGAAAAGGTCAAAGGGCCGCTGTCTCTGGAGGAGCGCCAGGGCTACCGAGACCAGTCGGTGACAGGGGGCCTGGGCGTTTTCATTGTGCGTTGGTGCCGCGAGTCACAAAGCAACGCAGCCAGCAGCGAGCATAAGCACGCTCTTGCGCAAATTCAGCAAATGTTTGCCGACTACGACAAGCTGGACGTGGCCGGGCGCAGGCACAGGGTGCAACAAGCACGGGTGCTCCTTGAAAAACTGCAATCGTCCGCTGGTGAGCGGAAGGTGGCCGTCAAAAAACATGAGGAAGCCGCGAGGCCCAGGCCGGTGAACATGCCGGTCAACCGGCTGTGGGGCGTAAGTGACCGACGGGCACAGGTCCTGCGCAATCTGGGTATCGAGACGGTGGAACAGCTCCTGCGCCATTACCCACGCCGATACGAGGACAGACGGCAGCTCAGGAAAATCGCTGACCTGCAACCCGGGCAGTACGTGTGCGTGGCCGGCGAAGTCCTTGGAGCCGGGGCGACACGTCCTGGAACGATACGCGGCTACACGACAGTGCCCTTTGGAGACGACACGGGCACCATTTACCTGGGGTGGTGGAATCAGCCTTTCCGCAAGAGCCAGTTCAAGCCGGGCACGCAACTGGTGGTGTCCGGCACGGTCCGCGAGTATTATCACCGTCTTTCCATCCAGGTTGACGAGTACGAGGTCGTGCGGGGACGGGAGCCGATTCACGTCGGGCGGATTGTACCCATCTATCCGTTGACTGAGGGCATTTACCAGACGCAGATGCGCTCACTTATATATCGCGCGGTGCAGAGCCATGCGCAGGGGATTCCGGAGATCCTACCGGCAGCGATTCGTCAAAAGCGCAACCTGGTTGACGCCCCGACGGCCACAAGGGACGTGCACTTCCCGGAGGACGAGGAAAACCGCCGCCGAGCACGGCACCGGGTTGTCTTCGAGGAGCTGTTTCTGCTTCAGGTCCAACTCGCCCAGCGCCGCAGGGCAATCAAGGCGGAGCCTGGAATCCAGTTCACGGCTTCGCCTGAGGATTTAGATGCCTTTGTCGGCACGCTCCCGTTCGAGTTGACCAAGGCACAGAAACGTGCGCTGGAGGACATTCGGCGGGACATGGCAAGCCCTCAGCCGATGAATCGTCTCCTCCACGGGGATGTCGGCTCCGGGAAGACGGTGGTGGCCGCCGCTGCGATGGTCCTGGCAGTCGCCGACGGCTACCAGGCCGCGATGATGGCCCCGACCGAGCTTCTCGCCGAGCAACATGTGGCCGTACTCGATGAGTTCCTGGCGTCTCTTGGAATCCGGGTGGCGGTGCTGACGTCAAGCCTTCCCGCCGCGTCCAAGTCACGCCTGCACGGCGAGATCGCCGCCGGAGAAGTTGACGTGGTCGTCGGGACTCACGCATTGATTCAGGAAACGGTTGATTTCGCGCGATTGGGGCTGGCAGTCGTGGACGAGCAGCATCGCTTCGGCGTGCTGCAGCGTGCGCGACTGCAAGAAAAGGCGGCTAATCCCGACGTTCTCGTGATGAGCGCGAC
>JALGUK010000295.1 GCA_029820875.1 Candidatus Zipacnadia bacterium | reverse complement strand
TAGAGCGTCTCCGAGAAGGCTTCCATGCCGCCAGCGAGAATCGCCTCCGCCCTGTCAAGTCTCAGTGCGTCAAACGCCCAGGCGATTGCCGTCCCACCCGAGGACATGCCGGTGCAGCAAGTCGCATTGAAGCCCGAAAGCGAGAACTCGATGGCCGACAGGCTCCCAGGCGTGTTCGCGTAGGAGTGCGAGAACAACAACGGGTTGGCCAGCCGTGGGCCCTTTGCTATCACTCGCTCGAGGAATGCCCGCATCGTGTCCAGGCAGCCGTAAGCGGTGCCCAGCGAGAGGCCGACGGCCGGCCCGCCGCCCTCGTACCCTGCGTCTTGCAGCGTCAGGGCGCATCCGGCAAGCGCAAGTTCCGAACAGTGGTCCAGGTACGTTTTCTCGCTCTCGAGGTAATCCTCGAGGTAGAAGTCCTGCACTTCCCCGGCCTCGGTGACCGGTCGGCCGGCGACATCGAACCCGGTGATTTCACTGATGCCGCTCAGGTCCCGGGCCAGTCCCTCAAAGAACTTCTCGCGGCCGATGCCGACCGATGAGACGGGACCCAGGCCGGTTATCAAGACAGCCGTATTATTGGACATGGTTCAGACCTTTTTAACAATCACCGCGGTGTTGCTTCCCCCGATTCCCGCGGAGATTGAAATCGCCATGTGGACTGCATGTTCGCGGGCGGTGTTGGGCACATAGTCCAGATCACACTCGGGGTCCGGCTCGCCGTAGTTTAGAGTCGGTGGGACGACCCCATCGCGCATCGCAAGAAGGGTCGCAATTACCTCGAGGCTCCCCGCGCCGCCCATGATATGCGAGGTAGCCGCCTTGATGGAGCTGACCGGAATGGCGTATGCATGCTCGCTGAGTACCGACTTGATGGCCTGCGTCTCGGCCGGGTCATGGTGGTGTGTGCCCGTCCCGTGGGCGTTGATATAATCAACGGAATCGGGGGCGACATGGGCATCCCGGAAGGCCGCTTGCAGGACCGCAGCCATGCCGGCGCCGCCCTTATCCGGCGCGGTGAGGTGATAGGCGTTGTTGTTGAGTCCGTAGCCAAGAACCTCGGCATAGATGTTCGCCCCGCGCCTGCTTGCGTGCTCGTAATCCTCGAGCACGAGCATAGCCGCGCCCTCGCCGAATATCGTGCCGTTGCGTCGTGCGTCGAACGGGCGGATCTCATCGGGCGTGATGGTCCGCAAGGCCGAAAGTCCCGCCAGCGACGAGATGCTCAGTGAGTCATGGCCTCCCGCAATCATCACTTCCGCGCGGCCGAGGCGGATAATGTCGCTTGCCTGGCCGATTGCGGCGACGCTGGAGGCGCACGAAAGTGAGAGCACGGACCGCGGGCCGCGCAGGGCATAATGGTTGCAGACGTGGTGTGCGGCCTCATGGAAGCCGAATTCGCGCCACAAAAGCCCTTTTTCCCCGCCGCGGGAGGTGCAGACGAAATCTTCCCAGGAGGACAAGAGCGTACTGGGTGGCAAGGTCCGCGTCCTGAGGTCCGTCGGGCATCAAGTTAGCGAAATTCCAACTTTTTACCTCGCCGGCCTTCTCGTTGCGCAGACCGGTCGGGTCGAAGCGCTCGATGGGTGAAATGCCGCTTTCTCCCGCAATCAGGCGCCGCCAGAAGGTCGGCACGTCCGTCCCGAGACAGCATACAGCACCTACTCCGGTAACCACGACACGGCGCATGGAGTACTACCTCTCCACAGTAGCGGTTTATTGAGCATCAGATGTTGAGACCCCCGTCCACCACGAACACTTGCCCGGTGATATAGTCTGCGGCGGGCGAGCACAGGAACGCCACCATCCGGGCGACATCCTCCGGGTGGCCGAACCGGCGGAGGGGAATCATCTGCAACATCTGTTCACGCCGGTTTTCGGGCATGTCGGCAATCATGTCGGTTTCGATAATTCCGGGCGCGACGGCGTTGACCGTGATTCCTTGCGCGGCCAATTCCCGCGCGGCGGCCTTCGTCAGCCCGACTATACCGGCCTTGGCGGCCGAATAGTTGGCACGGGCCACATCGCCCATCAAGCCTGCGTCAGACGAGATATTGACGATCTTGCCGCCTCCCTGCTTGACCATGATGGGTACCACGGCCTTGATGCAGTGGAATGCGCCTCTTAGGCTGGTGTCGAGGACCTCGTCCCATTCCTCGGCACGCATGAACCTCAGGTAATTGTCGCGCAATACCCCCGCATTGTTCACCAGAATGTTGACTGCTCCCAGCTCCTCGGTGGCCCGGGTCACCAACGCCTTGACCTGGTCGGCGTCGCGGACATCGGCCTGAACGGTGATTGCCCGCTGGTTCTTTTCGGTAATCTGTTCGCAAGCGAGGGCTGCAGCTTCGGCGTTATGAAGGTAGTTTATGACGATGTCGCAGCCGCTGTCCGCCAGCGCGAGCGCAATGGCCCGCCCGATGCCGCGCGAGCCTCCTGTGACGATTGCGACCTGCCCCGCCATCGCCATTGTCATCTCCTCCGGCCGCCCCTGTGATGCTTGCTCTGCGACAAACGCTGCGACGTCGGCCTCGGTGACTACGCCCCGGCCTTTGCGCGCTGCGACCTGGGCGATTTCGACTCCCGCTTCCTTCGCCGCGCGGCGTGCGGCGGGCGTTGCACGGACGCGCCTGGGCGCCGAAGCGTCGGGAATGTCCTCATCAGCATCCCCGATAACGGCGAGAACGTAGCCGACCGGCACCACGCTCTTTTCGGGAGCGTAAATGCGGCGCAGAATCCCCGATGATTCCGCCTCCAGCTCGAATGTCGCCTTCTCCGTGACGATTTCGACCAGCAGGTCGCCCTCCTGGACGGTGTCGCCCTCGGCCTTATGCCAATGACCGACAGTCCCCTCCTCCATATTCTCCGAAAGCTGCAGCATAGTAATTTCGGTGGCCACTTCCGTCCACTCCTCAAGCACGCGTGCATACAAACGCGCCCGTTTGGTCAAATGTTGCAGTTTAGTTTCTATTCCCGGCCCGGGCCTTGTTGCCCTTCGGCGGCGGCGCGGCAAGGCGTTATCTTTAGTTGTGTTTTGCCTGCCATGTGCTATAATGAGCGCTCGTGAGTTGTCCGCGGGTTCAATTTTGGCGGAGGAGCTGCTAAGATGAGCGTCACTCGTATAATGGACAGGGAAGTGGTTACCGTCGCCGAGGATATCACAGTGCGGAGCGCTGCGCGGATTCTTCAACATGCACGCTACTCGAGTCTGCCTGTGACCGACAAAAAGGGAAGGCTGGTCGGCGAATTCGGCGACCAGCAACTTCTGCGGTTCGCACTGCCCGAGTATGCCTTTCTGACCGAAAGCCTCTCCGTGCTGCCGGAGAATTTCGAGCCGTATTACAAGCGTCTCGAGGAAGCGGCAAGTATGCGCGTGCGGGATGTGATGGTCCCCGCCCACAGCGTCCCCCATAATACGAGCCTTGTCGCTGCGCTCGCCCTGATTGCGGACGAGGGCATCGAGGAGCTTTTCGTGGAATCCGACGGTAAGCTCGTCGGCGTTGTCACCCGCTCCCAAGCTTTGGATAGAGTCATTTATCCGACTCTGCTACGTGATGAGGCCGGCGATTAGTCTATGGGCGGCCCTTGAAGACGGCTAAGTGGGGCCGCCGTTGAGGTGTCTTTGCACATGCACGGTGTCACAGGAAACGTATTGGTCCAGATTTTCATCATGTACGTGGCTGCACGCCTATTCGGTATACTGGCCGCCCGCCTTCGGCAGCCGATTGTCATCGGGGAGTTGATGGGTGGTATCGCAATAGGCGCCATCCTTCTGAAAATGACCGGGGATGGCCACGGGGCAGAGACGATTACCGCAATCCGGTCCTTTGTGGCCGAACTGGGTGCCATCGTCCTGCTTTTCTATGTGGGTCTTGAAACGAAGCTGGAGGCCATCCGGCGGGTCGGACTGGTTTCGTTCTTCGTGGCGGTCGGGGGAGTCATCCTCCCGTTCGGTGCGGGGCTGGCGGTGATGTGGCACTTTGGATACAACCACATGGAGGCGGCGTTCATGGGCGCCGCGATGGTGGCGACCAGTGTCGGCGTCACTGCCCGCGTGCTCACGGAGATGGGCGTTCTCAAGAGCCTGGAGGCGCGCACCATCATTGCGGCGGCGGTCATTGACGATGTGCTGGGCCTGCTGGTTCTGTCTATTGTCTCCGGGTTGGCCGGCGGCAGTCTGAGCGCCGGGCACATCGTGCTTGTTGTCGTCGCTGCAGTCGCTTTCGTCGGGGTTTTCGCGTCCTTCGGGCCCTGGCTCGTGAATCGGTGGCGCCGCTGGCTGATACGCATCCCGCTGGAACGGTCACCCCTGATAGTCGGTCTTACGGTGTGTCTCGGTCTTGCGGCGCTCGCTCAGAGCATCGGCCTTGCCGCGATAGTCGGAGCGTTCCTGGCGGGCATGATGTTCGCCGAGGTCAACGAAGAGCACGAACTGCACCGGCAGGTACATTCGCTGTATGACCTGCTCGTGCCCCTGTTCTTTGTGCAGATGGGGACGCAGGTAAACTTCGACGCATTCACTGAGCCGTCATTGCTGCTGCTGGGGCTTGTAATCATCGTCCTGGCCGTTCTGGGCAAGCTTATCGGCTGCGGATTGGCGGCGCTCAAGTTCGGCGCGAGGTCCGCCTCGCTGATCGGGATAGGGATGTCGCCCCGGGGGGAGGTCGGTCTTATCGTTGCCAATGTCGGGTTGATGATGGGCATCGTCGAGCCGAAAATCTTCTCCGTGGCGGTCGAGATGTCCATTGTGACCACCCTGATTGCCCCACCGCTGCTTAAGGTCCTCTGGCCCAGGGAGAAGCCGGAGCCGATACCCGATGAGGCCGTAGCGGAATAGTCATGGACGGCATTTGCTATGTCCCAGGCCACACACTGGCGCGTTCGAGATGCACAGGAGTATCTTCTGTTCCATCAGGCATACGGAGGTAGGAAGCTGTGCGGAACTTTACCTTTTATTTCCCAACCAAGATTGTGTTCGGGCGTGGCGAGCTTGAGCGGCTCGGAGAGCTGACGAGGCCGCTCGGGCGGCGTGCGATGGTTGTGACCGGCAGCCAGTCCATGCGGCAGTCCGGGTTTCTGGTTCGAGCGACCAGCAGCCTCAAGGCAGCCGGGATGGAGGTTGTTTTCTACGAGGGCGTCTCGCCCAACCCGACTTGTGTCGTCGTTGACGAGATAGGCAGACGGGCCGCCGCAGAGGCCTGCGATGTCATCATCGGCCTCGGAGGCGGAAGCGCCATGGACGCGGCAAAGGCAGCCGCAGTTGCGGCCACGCACGAACGGCCTATCTGGGAATACGCGATGGGCAACGGCGAGAAGCCTCCGGTCACGGATGCGACGCTTCCGTTTATCGGTGTGCCCTCGACGGCGGGCACCGGCTCGGAGGCGACATCTGTCGCGGTTATCAGCAACCCCGAAACGCACGAGAAAATCGGCTTCCGCGATCCCCATATGTTCCCGAAGGTCGCCCTCGTTGACCCGGAGTTGACATTCGGCGCGCCTGCGGACCTGACCATCGCAACGGGCATGGATGCCCTCGCCCATGCGATTGAGTCATTTCTCGCAACGCGCACTCAGCCGGTTTCGGAGATGTTCGCCGACACCGCCGGGAGGCTTATCCCCCGGAGCCTCAGGCGCCTGGCGAAAGACCTCGCCGACGAGGAAGCCCGCGTAAATATGTCTTGGGCGAGCCTGTGTGCCGGAATCGCCCTCTCAAACACCGGCGGAGGGCTTATGCACGCCCTGGAGCATCCAATAAGCGGGCACTTCCCG
>JALGUK010000294.1 GCA_029820875.1 Candidatus Zipacnadia bacterium | reverse complement strand
ATCCATTATCAATTGGTGGCGGCAACGGTGACGGGCTACGCGAACACTCAGAACAAATACAAGCAATTGTCCGATTGGCTCTACGATGCCCGCGTCGATGGTCTCATACCGTGGGAGGTTATGATCGATCGGGCGCGGCCATTCTCGGACTTGTCCGGCTTCAGCGACAGCACCGCGTATCTGCGAGTCTATCTGGATCACATGCGAGACCACTACTCCCGCGACTTGATGCAAAGCCAAGGCGCACGGCTGGAGATCTGGACCGAGAAAGACGCGCTTGCTTCCGTGCTGACGCGATTTGCAGAGCCCTACCGCGTGTCGGTGCAACCGTGTCGTGGATTCGGCAGCGGTAGTCAGTTTGACCAAGTAGTGCAACGCAATGGCGCGAAGCCACTGCACATTCTCTACTTCGGAGACCATGACCCGAGCGGGTTATGGATGAGCGAGAGAGACATAGCGCCACGGCTTGCCGAGAAGCACGGCCTATCGGTGACGCTGGAGCGGATCGGGCTGAATCTCGGACAAGTCCGGCAATACGGCCTAGATAAGAACTGGCAAGCACCGAAACCGAAAGACTCACGGGCGCGGTGGTACATCGAACACTACGGTTCTCAATGTTGGGAACTGGACGCGCTCCCTCCGGCGGTCCTGGGCGAGCTTGTCCGGGAAGCAATAGAGACGCGAATCGATCTGGATCTATTCGAGCGGGAGAAGGTCCGCGAGAATCAGGACAAGTCCAGAGTTGCCGAGTTGGTGACCACCTGGGCGAGAGACACGGAATGAAACCGTATGTACCTATGCGCCAAAGGTCGGGCGTCACAGACAAGAAAAGGGGACAGATATGACAATCGAACAAGTAACGACCAGGGACACGCAGCTGGAGAACCAGCGCATTCACAAACTGCAGTTATCGCTGACGAACTTTGCGAACACGGCCGAACCGGCCATAGCGGCCGGAGGCGTCATGGAGGTGGGCGGATCATTGTTCATGTTCACCAGTGAGGAAGCGATTACCGGATGGGCGGGGATCGGCAACGACACGGACTGCTACATCAAGTTGGTGGTCGGTGCCCCGATGACCGTGGCCTTCACGACAGACCCGCCGACCTGGAGCGCATCAAAACAGGGATGGTACGACGGAATCCACCGCTACATCGGCGGCCTTCATCGTGGAGCGACTGCGGCCGACTACGAAGGGAAATGGCTCTATCAGCAGTCACAGGACAACAACGACGGTCACCGTATTCTTGGTGACGGCACCTTCCAGATTGATGAATTGGAAGTCACCGGGAAAACAACCTTGACCGGCGGCGTGCTGTCTTCGGCGGCGCGCGTTCTTACCGGGACAGACCTAACCGGCGATGACATCTTCGATTTTCTGTCACCGGTCATGGCGGTGGGCGAGTACATGAAAGTCAACGCGACAATGGGAATTAAGATAGACGCAAACCAAATGTTCACTGGCTCAATGGTTTTGGCCCACCGACAGTCAAGCACAGTGATTGGATTTTTTGGGGCCATGGGGGGTATCTCTGGATCAACAGGATTGGCTTATACCAAATTGTTTGAAGACGGCCCTGGAGTAGGCGACGGCGCGGCGATATCAGGGAATGCACTAGTTTGGCCGTTCGGAGGTGGTGTTCTTGAGTGCGTCATCGCAATCACTTATTAGGAGGATGATATGAATATCACTGCAATTGTAATTGCGGGAGTCTGGTGCACGTTTGGGATTTTCGCCTTTGCCGGAGACGCTCCTGGTCTCGGAGCCTTCTTCATGACGGTGGGAATTATCGTTTCAAGGCTTGTGGGCGTGCAGTAGAAAGCGATGCCACGAAATCATCGAGCGGATAATCAATGACTCTGATTGAACTGGCCCGCACATTCATGAGATCGTTTAGGTCCGCGCCGGGTGTCTCCGAGCGTGTGGCCGCCTGGCGTGCGTCTGTTCCTTCGGGAATCGGGCGCCGCCGGGTTTCATTCTCGGAAGTAGTTCGTTTGTGTCTATGGCCCTGGGGGCAACCGGGGCCGATCGACCAGGCTGCACGCCCAGTATGCAAGTCGGCCGATTCTGTGGTATTGTGACGAGATGGAGAGAGCATGACAAGCGCACGGGGGTTTCATTCGCAATAGGGCTACGGCCAAAAAAAGAAGCCGCGATTAAACGGCTTCAGTTGGGCACCGACGGCGGTACTGCTGCAGAACAAAAGCAGTATACGCCGGAAAATAACTTTGCACAACCCGTAGCCTGAAGAGGCTCTTGTGGGTGCTGTTCAGCAAATAGAACTATTCCGTGAGCGCTTGCCCTGGCACGGGTTCGCAACGGACAACTTCACAACGGGGCTTCACTTCCTGGCGAAGGAACACGCGGTTCTCCGGGCCTATCTGCAATTCAATCCCAAGCATTCAATCGGTTTTCTCTGCTACGACCTGGATTCTGAAACCGCGATGCTCGACCCGGATGACCGCCAGTGTCCCGGACCGAACATCATTGCCCTGAATTGGGACAACGGGCACTGTCATGTATTCTATGCCGTCGACAAACCCATTCACGATTACACCGGGGCCTCTCAGAAAGCGCTCCGCTACGTGGCCGCGATTGATGTTGCGCTGACGGCGAAACTCGGGGCAGATCCGGGGTACGGAAAGCTGATATCCAAAAACCCGCTGCATGATCGGTGGTACGTGATCGTACCGCGCGAGGAACCTTACGACCTCGACGAGCTCGCCGACTGGCTGGACCTGGGAGCCTATCAGGACAAACGCCGCCGATTGCCTGCGGTTGGCCTCGGGCGAAACTGTACGCTGTTCGAGACTCTGCGGATATGGGCATACCGGGCCCGCCGACAAGCCTATCTGTCTGAGGAAATGTTCCACGCGGCCGTCCACAATCACGCATTGGTGATGAACAGTTCATTCGCCCCGCCACTTCCACACTCTGAAGTGAGAGCGACCGCCAAAAGCATCGCAAAGTGGACCTGGCGCAATATGACCAACGCTGGATTCTCCGCCTATCAACGCCGAGTAGGCCGTCTCGGGCTCATTACGCAGAGGCAGCAATCCCGAGAACGCTATTACCTGATTCAAGAGACAGTTAAGCAATGCCCAGGGAAGACACAAGACGAGATCGCAGCACTG
>JALGUK010000293.1 GCA_029820875.1 Candidatus Zipacnadia bacterium | reverse complement strand
GTCCACGCCGGGTCGTAGGGGAGCTTGTTTGTCATCGTCCAGCTCGATGAGTCCAGAAGGTCTGCATCCTCGTCGGCCGAGATGACAAACGACTGAAAGCCCTTCGGCCAGTGGCATGGGTCGTTGTCCTCGAACGCCCGCCACAGCCGTCCGTCCTTGTGCAAGACGGGCACGGGGGCGCAGTGATAGTTGGGAGGCTGGCGGTAGGGCCCCCCGGCGAAAAGCAGACCGGACTTCGCGTCCGCCGGATGGGTCCAGGTGTTGCCCGAGTCCTCGCTGCGGCGTATCACGATGGAGCCGTACTGCGCGGAGGTGCCGAGCAAATAGACGCAGCCTTCATGCGTGAAAAGGCTGCTCCAGAACGCGCCGGCGATGTGAGTGACGTTCGTCCAGGTCTTTCCGTCGTCGCTCGACCGGTACACGCTCGTGAGATGTTCCTCGGCCTCGTGGTTCCTCGGACAGCCCGGGCCGAAATAGTCGTGCGTGACCAGCAAGCTCCCGTTGTCCAGCCTGGCGATGCTCGGGCTGCCCAGGTAGGTCTTGGCCGCCGGGTCCTGGTACTTGATTTCGGTGAAGTGCACGCCCACGTCCGCTCTTGAGTTGGGCAAAGCCCAGATGCTGAAGGAAGCTTGCGCCTGTCCTTAGCCTCCGCGTCAGACGACCTCGAAGTAGTGATAACGATCGAACCGGAAGCCCTCGATGCTCAACAGCTTGAACCTCTTGCGCTCGGCTTCGGCGGGAGCAGGCGCTTTCCCCGCCTCATAGCCGATGTCGGAGACGCGAGAGACCGTCCCGGCGCCGGCATCCCACACGGCATAGCCATCTGCGCCTCGGTCCAGAAATGAAACCATCAGCTTGCGCCATCCGTCATAATCCTGCTGGAACTTGGTCCAGGGATAGAGCATGGGAATGAGCCGAACGTTCTCCCGCCCTTCCAGTTGATTGAACCAGTCGAAGTCCAGATTGTCCGGGTCATCACGGTGTACGTCCATCTCATCGAAACGCTGCCCGACTGGCAACAGATCATCAATGACCCCCTGTGCAACCCACGCGGCGACGTCCAGCCCCCATCTCCTGCAGTCACGCTCATTAGCCGGGACCAGTACTGACAGGCGCTGATTGGGCTTGAGGGTGGCCTTGACCCTCTTCATGAAGGCGGTAACCACTTCCCCTTGATAATCCAACCAACGAGGATCGAGTTCATCCAGTTCCCGCGGATCAAGACCGTACTTGTCCTGAAACCCCTCGACCATTATCGGTTCGTACAGGACTATGGGTATCCCGCGGATGAATGCCAGGCAGACGCCGTCCACGTCATAGCCTGCAAGCTCGGCGATGAGGCGCAACATGTGGTCCTGGACCTCGGGATAGGCGTAACTGAGCCGCTGGACGGGCTGCCCCCTCCGGTCGCGGCAGTGATACTCAGGGTGAGTATGGAAGAACTCCGAGCGAATGAGCCTATCGAACGGGAACGGCGAGTCGAACGCTTCGACTCTGATATACGGATAGAACTCCCAATGCCGGCGCTTGGCGTAGTTGCTCATGACCTGCAGACTGTCCCACCCGTTATCCCGCCAGAAGGTGACGTTCCCGTGGAGAACGTTATAGAAACGATTGTACATGGGAACATCCGTGAGGAAGTAGTTCCCCACTTTGGTCGGATAGTTGCAAACATCGCCCTCGCCGATGCCCCACAGAAGCGTGCGAACCGGGCTTTCCTGAGGAATCTCCTCGAAGAACTCCAGCAGATCCTCGGGCCGCGAATGGGGGAAGTGGCCCCAGATGCCGTGGCCATCGTTGGTTATCGTCAGGGGGTGGAGCAGTTTGCCCTTCGGCGCGGCCTGGATCTCCTCAATCGGCTCCAGGCGAATGTAGGCCAACGCTCCCGGGTGATTGTCGGCATCGTAGGCTGCTTCCAGAATTAGATCTTGGCCGGTCAGATCAGCCTCCTTCCAGAGCGCTTCGGCCAGGTACAGGCTTCTCGCGCCGATGCCTTGGGTATCTGCCGGCGGCCTGATCGTCTGGCAGCACAGGTCGCTTGTCAAGCGGACGCGAAGGGCTGAGATGTTGCCGAAGCTGTACATGCCCAGCCAGATGCGATACGGACCTTGCCTGTTCAGTCGCACTGTTATCGGTGACGGCTTGTCGCCCTCGCCACATGCCAGCATCACACCGGAGAACTCGTCGCTCTGATAGGGAATCGGTCGCCACAGATTGGAGTTGCGCGAATTGAGCAGGTTGTTGTCCACCAAGGCCGCCAGGTCGCTGATGATGATGTCGTTCGCAACGGCGTCGGTCGGCTCCTGTTGGGCATGTGTCGGCATGGCCATCCCTCCTGCAAGTAATGCCACTGCGATGATAGCTGCCTTCATTGCTGACCCCTCCAGTCCATTGCACAGGCCGGCGACTTGTGCCACGATTGATTGCTTTGTCAATCCTACTGGATAGCCTCCAGCGGCTTGCGGTTCCCGAACGCCCGCGCTGGCCCGCCGACCGGCGCCGCCCAGCGGACGGCGTTGGTGATGACCCGCAGCACGTTCTCGTCGTAGTAGATGGGGAACGTCTCGTGGCCCGGGCGGAAGTAGAATATCTTTCCGCTGCCGCGATGGAAGCAGCAACCGCTGCGGAAAACCTCGCCGCCGGCAAACCAACTTATGAAAACCAGCTCGTCCGGTTGCGGGATGTCGAACAGCTCCCCGTACATCTCCGTATGCGGCAGCTCGAAGTACTCGTCAAGCCCTGCGGCGATAGGATGCCCCTGGCTTACGACCCAGATGCGCTCTTTCTCCGCGATTTCGCGCCATTTGAGGTTGCAGGTGGTGCCCATCAGCTTCTTGAAAATCTTCGAGAAGTGTCCGGAGTGCAGCACAATCAGTCCCATACCGTCCAGGACCCGCGCATGGACCCGTTCCACTACCTCGTCCTGCACCTCGGCATGGGCGGCGTGTCCCCACCAGGTAAGGACATCGGTCTGGGCAAGGACCTCCTCGGTAAGGCCGTGCTCAGGCTCATCGAGGGTGGCCGTGCGGGCTTCGATGCCGGGCTGGGCGTTAAGGTGCTGTGCGATAACAGCGTGCATGCCATCCGGGTAGACCTTTGCGACTTCCTCATTCGTCTTCTCGTGGCGGTACTCGTTCCA
>JALGUK010000292.1 GCA_029820875.1 Candidatus Zipacnadia bacterium | reverse complement strand
AGAAGTTCTTGCCCGGCTTAGCCATTATCTGTTCGTCGGCCACGAACATCTCGGCCTGCCGCCCAATTGCAGCATACAGTCGCCGACAGCGCTGGCGGAATTCCTCCAGCGCCTCCTGCGACCCGTAGTCCCACGCCCGCTGAACCTTGGGGAGTCCCGTTGTCGGGTCAAGAACACGCCCGAACAACGTTTCATGCGAAAGCCACCCGTAAACCGTGCGCGTGGGCGCTGTCAATGATGCGCTGCGTTCGCTCCAGCTCGCCCGGCAAGTTGAGGATGTCCTTATTCCACCCATCGGGGCCCACCCATATAAGGTCAAAGTACGGCTGCAAATCACGCATGGCTGCATCTATTTCTTCTTCGGGTACATCTGCAGCATAGCTTATGCCGGTGCCCAGCACCGCCGTCAAGACTGGCTCAGGAACTGGCGTCTCGGCCTGTCCCAGTGCAAGCACCCCAAAGCAGCTCAGGATTACTCCCCCCAGCACAACACCGATAGCACCAGGCAAACCTGCTGTCAAATCCATCTTCATACTTCATTCGCCCCTTCCTCATATTCTTCCAGCCCGGCGGGATGCAGTACGTCGCGTGCACGAGGTGGAGGGTACCGTAGGCTGCTTCGCTGTCATTCTGAGCGCAGCGAAGAATCTCTGCGGGCGGCCACGCAGGGCCGCCCCTACGGGAGGAACTGGAACGCATACAGTTTCGCGGCCCTCATCGCGAAGTGCAACTTCACTGCGCGCCCTGCCAGCTTGCTCACGTCGGGGCTACCCTTCCACGTCGCGACCTTGTGGCAACTGTTGCCGTAGATGATGTCCGCGTCGGCGAGCGTAAAGCCCTCGATCGGCGTATCATTCGCGTCACGGATTTCAACGTGCGCCATACCCATCGCCGAGCAGTCAATGTTCAGCTCGAGCTTGGTGCCCTGGAACGTGATGGGCGGGGTCGTCAGCGCCCCTCCTCCCCACGCCGCGTCGGCTGAGACAAACCCGTCAAGGCGCTGGATCACCCCGCAGAGCGACCCGATCGGCCGAGGCGCCTTGTCCGCCCGTTCGTCGTGCGGCACCTCATAGCCGGCATAGTACTGCAGAATCTCATCGCCGCGCCGCAGCATCCCGATTGCCATGTACAGGGACATGGAGTCTTTGCCCTCGAAGTGCAGCGGGATGTACGGCTGCCGGGCGATGCGCTCCCAACGGACCCCGTCGCGGCTTACGGCCATCTGGATGTCCAGCAAGCCCGATTGGTGCCAGAAGGCGCTGGGGAACAGGAAGTAGGCATCCTGGGCCCAGGGGTACTGCATCGCCGCCGCGTTGTAGTGGTCTGAGTCGGGCGGGTCCTGCTCGTCGTACTTGAAGACCGTCGGCACCTCTTTGCTGGTGACGGGAATCTTGTCCTCGCCCCAGATGTGGTACGGTTCCGCGGTCTTGTCGTAGGGCCACGGCTTCGTGATGTCGTCCATCTCCACGCGCCCGACGACGCGTCTGCCGAACGTGTCGTCCGTCCGGTCCCAGAGGCGAATGTAGGCGACGTACTTGTTGATGCGCCAGTCCCACATCGCCTGGTTCGCGGTGTCGGGGATGAAGGGGAGAACCCGCTCATCGGAGGTCGTCCAGTGGAGCCCGTCGGGCGAGGTGTAGATGTAGAAGCCGCCGATCTTCGGGTCGGGCCAGTGGCGCACCTGGAGCGCCTTGAAACGCGCGTCCGGCGTACTGTGAGGGTCCAGGAAGACCGTGACCTCGTTGTCGGCCTGGAACACGATGTTGTTCTCTTTCGACCCCTTGAACTCGATCAAGCCGACGTTCGGCTTCTCCCAGTGCTCGCCGTCGTGGGAGGTTGCGAGACACTCGGAGACGCCCGCGTCCAGGGACGTCGCCCGGTAGAACATCATGTAGGTGCCTTCGTACTCAATCACACTCGCGCAGAAACCGATCTCCGACGACTCCCACGGCTTGTCCGGCAGCACGACCGGCCCCAGGCGGCGGGGCGGGTTCATCGTCAGCGCCACGTTCTCGCTTGATTCGACGAACCTGTTGTCAATGAAGAGCTGCTTCTGGCTGCCCACGTCAATGGGCGGCTGAGCGGACGCCATACTTAGAAACCCTCCGATTAATGTTGCGATTGCCAGGTACATCCTCAGGGGCTGCAAAGAAACCTTCCACGAATTGACTTTTCGCACGTATTACACCTCCATTGGGCAAGTGGCTTTAGCCCAGCATCTTCGGTCCTGGGCCCATGAAAACTTGGGGCCGCGTCACCGACCGCGGCCCCGGAGCCTACCGCCCTGCTCCGTCCACGAAAACATCTGCCGAGGCAACCCGAGGCCGTTAGTAAGGCCCTTCGCCGCTCAGCTCCCAATTCGCAGAATGGTTGACCTGTTCCATCTTGGTCCACTTGGCATGGCCGTCCGCGTACATGACGTGGCAGCCACCGTTGTGCCGTTCCCAATCCCCAATGCCTGAGTAGACACCGGGCCTGCCAAGAAGATCGTCCCAGTATGGCGGGTACGACAGGTGGAAGCCCCACTGGAGGTCCCAGGGTCGGCCCTCAAGGATACACGCGTAGTACGGGCCGGTCTCGGCCATGAGGATGAACTGGGCTGGGGCTTCAATCTCGCTAAGCATGGTTGGGAGTTCGTGCCCCAGCGAACTGGACCACTTGCCAAAGGCTCTGATGTTTACCCCATAGTGGCAATACCGGTCTCTGGTGATTCTATTGGGGTCTTTGCACTCCGGCTTGGCAGGACAGTACTGAACCTTCTCGTTCTTCGTGTACGGGTCGAGGGCCGTCGGCCAATTATAGGGCGGCACACCCCTAAAGGTGCGAAGCACCAAGTTGTTGTCGTAGTCCTGCGCGTACATCAGGTGCGCCAGGATGAACTGCTTGGAATTGCTCAGGCAAGAGGCCATCAGTGCCTTCTCCCGCGCCTTTGCGAAAACGGGGAAGAGGATCGCTGCCAGGATCGCGATGATGGCGATCACCACCAGCAATTCGATTAATGTGAAACCCTTTTGACGCTCTTTGGACATTTCCCTACACTCTCCTTTGCGCTTTTCCGGCAACAGTGAGCAGCCGTCGCGGACCTCGTTGTTTCGGGACATCCTTGTCCCGAAACCGCCAGGGGCAGTCCTCCTTGTCTCGGGAGAAGGGTATCCCGAGACAGCAAAGCTTTGGAACTATTCCTCACCTCCCTTCTGTTACTGGCGCCGAAGCGCTACAGCGCTCAGGAGCGAAGAATCTCGAAGTTGCCGTGCCGCCCTGCTTCTGTGGTCCTCCGCGCCCAACGACAACTGCGAGATTCTTCACTTCGCTTCGCTCCGTTCAGAATGACAAGGGAGCCGCTTCGCTCCCTTCAGAATGACAAGAGGGGGATGCTGCGCTCCGTTCGTAATGACAAGGGGTGCTTCTGGCCTCCCGGCGAACAAACCTCCCGGCAAACAAAAAGCCCAAGGGCCTTCGCTTGGAGCGAACAGGCTCTTGGGCTGAGTCTCAATTATACGGCCGCGCGGCTTCCCGATCAAGCGCCGTTTAGCCAGGCATACTCCATATGTATGGAACATCTGTTTGCGCCTCCCCCCCCTCACGCACACGTTTCCTGGAGACTTTTGCGAGTATACTCCTTAACTCTTCAATTGGCAAGGGCCAAACTGCTTGAAGCTTGAATAGGTTACACCTTCGTGGGCCGGGGGTCTGGGGCAAGTCTAAGGCGCCCATGCTGTTCGCACCTAACAGTAGTGCGGACAGCACGAAGGCGATTCCCGATCATTCGCCTTGGCGCGACCCGCCGCGCCTGCGCGTGTCATCATCTTGGGCACAGCTTGGTTGCGGCTGCCTTAGCGCAGCAAATGCCAGACATAATAGACAACGTCTAACCCGAAGAGAATAAGAACCGCTCCGCAAACAAGTTGAAACACTCTGCGGCTCTTATCTGCTCGGAATATCGTTTCAGGGATGGTGCCCATCAGGCTACAGAGGACCACCGGGGCAACTGCTGTGCCCAAGCCGAAAGCCGCCCCGTACAATGCTCCCAGAATAACCTTGGTCTCTGCTACACAGGCGATATAGGTCAGCATACTTACGAGGGGCGCACACGGCGAAATACCGATTAGAAACCCCACCAGTAACATGCTCTTCGTATCCCACTGCAGGCTCTTAGCCCAGCGCCCTTTGCTAACCGAAAGGCCAAAGCCTTTGTTCAAGAGGACGAGCACGCCCACAGTTATCATGAATGCAGCGATGACCAAATACAGGTAGCCGGAAACGTGCGGGGGGAAGAGACGATTGAGGGTTGCAAAGACGATGGTAGCCAGCGCTGCTAAGATAGCAACAGCAACCAACCTGCCCAAGGAGAACAGTGCCCCGATTTTCAAACCATCCAGCCACTTGGTTTGGGTAGCTCCCACATAACCCAGAAGTAAGGGGGCGGTAACAGCCAAACAAGGCCCCCAACCCATGACAAACCCACCACTGAACAACTTCACCAAGTTGCCCCAGATTCCCATTAGGCTATCTTATCTCCAAGTGTGGCACCCCAACCATTCACGGGCCAGCGAAGGCGCCCGGGACCTTTATGGTATTGCCAGCACCTGCCAAGATAAAGTCCTCTTGGTATGCCCGCTTGAATAAATTCCTCGCCAGGTCACCTGAGCAGTGACACGGCGCCGCTTTCTTGACTCCCTGTGCCTTCAGCCCTGCGATTATGTGTTTTATCTGCCGGGCGTTCGTCCAGCACAAGTGAAACCCTCCAACTGCTAGATACACGTCCCTTTTCACCATCTGCTTGGCCTTCTTGACTATGTTCACAATGCCCGGATGAGCACAACCAGTCACAACTACCGGCCCTCGGTTCGTCTTTATCACCAAGGACTGTTCTTTAATCCAACTCCCAAGCTCGCCAGTGGAGTAAACGTTGGGGCAAATCCTCACCGGCTCGTGCACTTCGACCAACTTCGCACCCGCCCTGGTAACCGTGTCTTTGACACTCTGAGGTAACGCCCTTGGCATGTACACCGTAACTTGGCTGTTCCGCTGGAGAAAGTCACGCAGTCCGCCGATGTGATCCTGATGGATGTGAGACAGGACGACAACGTCCACCACCTTAGGGTCAATCTTGAGCTTCGCCATATTGCCGAGCAGAACGGAGCCCTCACCGCCTACATCGAATATGATCGTTTTCTCCGGACCCCTTACCAAGCAGGAAAAGCCCCATCTGGTTTGCAGGCCTTTGGCATAGGCATTATTGTCGTAAAGTATGGTGAGCTTCAGATCGCTTTGCCCGCCAGTGGTCTGCCCTTGAGCCGGGGCGGTGGCGGCATTCGCCGGTATGCCCTTGTGAGCACAGCCACCGAGAATACAGGCGGAACTGACCAATACTAATACTATGGCCAGAGCAAGCGAGGTCGAAGAATGTAGCTTAGCCATCACTGTTCACCCCTCCATACTACGAGATTCTTCGCCTTCGCTCAGAATGACAGATTCCGTCATTGCAGGAACTGGAACGCATACAGCTTCGCCGCGCGCATCTTGAAGTGGAGCTTGATGGGCTT
>JALGUK010000291.1 GCA_029820875.1 Candidatus Zipacnadia bacterium | reverse complement strand
GGTCGAAGTGCAGCTTTCGGTTGCCGGCGCGATCGCGCCCGCAGCCGACGTCGTGCAGCCGCGCGAACAGCGGCAGCAGTTTGTCGAAGAACTTCAGGCCCGTAATGTCCTGCTCGCGGATTATTTTTTTGCTTCTTCCCGGCCATGTCCGAGAGTATGCGCGATTCTGCCGCGGAGCGCAACCCCAGCTATCTTGTGCATTTTACCCCGTCGCCATGGCGCAAATCTCGTGCCGAACAGGATTGCTCCCGACCCCTTTATCCTTTCAACTTCTCCCGCTTGAACGAACCGTCGCCACGCAATGATCGCAGGTATCCATCAGGGCCGTAGAGCACCCACAGTTCGTCAGTGGAAGAGCGATCTTGCCGTCTGACTTCCAGGACAGTATCGAGATCAAACTCAAACCGAGTTGCACCGCTGTGGGGATTGACAGTCACACCGACGAGCCGTTGACCCTGCAAGTCAAGAAGCGCTGGCCCCATTTTCCGCATCGACGAAGATTTCGACGCAAGGCTGGCACCGGAGCGAATAATACGCCAGTTAGCGTGGTACACCCATAGACTCCAACGTCCACCTACGAAAACCTGCCTTCGATTAGCACGGCGCCGCACCTCCTTAGTCGGGACATTCCTTCCCTTGCGAGGGACTCGTATATTCGGTACGGGTTCGTGAACAACTCGAAGGCTCGGCTCACCGAATTGCATCGAGAGATTCGTCAGGCGCGTAAAGTGTACGCCCCAGCACAAGCTGCCTGGAAGTCCCTTTAAGGAGCGATCCAGTTCAAGTATGGGCGTCTCCTGTGTCGCCATATTGAAACATCAATCCTTGTGGGTGCGATTAGTGCGGAGGCACCTTGCCGTGCCAATTACACGATATCCAGGAGACCAAGTAGATGGTGTAACCTCTGAAGCTGGTTTCCTCAAGCACACGCGGCACGTCCTCAAGTGCGTGACAGTCCGCCACGTCTAGGTTGCCGGGGGAATTAAACGGGACAGGTCCAATTATTAACAAATAGGAGGCCGAAACGAATTCTGCCTCTGCCTCTGTCAGGGCAAGCCCTGACCTACCTGGCTAATCGAGCGGTTCGTGGCCTGCCCGAAGACTAGCAAAATGCACCAGGCTTGTCAATAATTGGACCTGTCCCGTTTAATTCGCGCGTTGGGGAAATGACGGGCAGAAGTAGCCTGATTGGGGCGGGTGGCGCAAAAGGCGATGTTGATTCGTCAGCGGCGATGCGGTAGAGTAGTGGATAGGTGTATAGGTAGCGGGAGCCGCCCAGGGGGCCGTGAGGAATGCGGCGGCACTGTCATTCTCAACTCGCACCGGCCGTGTTGCTTGCTTCCCTGTGCAAGAAACGGCAGGAAAACACTGGCGAGACGCCAGTGGCACCCTGCGTTGCTGGGAAATGAGTTGCGAGGAGAAGAGTGTTATACGTTTGGGGGGAATCGGAGTTGGAAGTGCCGAAACGGCAGGGAGTTGGGGGCTGGAGTTTGCGCAGTTTGAAGGGCCGAAAACTGTCCAATTATTCGGGGAGACTTAAGTTGCGGATTTGCAAAGACTTAGAGCAACGTGCGGGCAAGCGGGACGTTGGGGGGGCGGGATGACCAGGAAGAGCTGGATCGCGAAGATTCGGCGGCGAAAGTCGCTATACGGCAAGGAGTTGCGACCCGGTGAGAAGGGACGCGGGAATTGTTTTCGCGGTGAAGCATACGTCCAAGTATTCAACTATTGCGGCCGTTTCCCCGGCGCAAGTCGCCCGCGTACAACGATTTGCGCGCCGGGTCGGCCCGGAACGTACATGGCTTTTTCGGCGTCGTACGTTCGGGGGCCGAGCTGAGCAAGATGGCTACTTTGCCCCTGGCTTGCCCGCCGCATCCGGTTAAACTAACAGGCTTACATTACCCTCGCCCCTGCTCCCGGAGCAACTTCCCACCATGGAAATGGACCCACTGGTCGCCCTGTGCAAACGACGCGGATTCCTCTTCCAGTCCAGCGAGATCTACGGCGGACTGCAAGGTTTTTGGGACTACGGCCCGATGGGCGTGGAGCTGAAACGCAACGTCCGCGAGGCCTGGTGGCGCGACATGGTCACCGCCCACGACGAGTCGCAAGTCCCGCCCGGGGCACCCTCGGCCTATGAAATGACCGGGCTGGACTGCACCATCATCATGCACCCGCAGGTCTGGAAGTGCTCCGGCCATTACGACCTGTTCCACGACTTCATGGTCGACTGCCGCGACTCGAAACGCCGCTACCGCTACGACCAGGTCCAGGGACGCTGGGCCGAGTGCGACGGCCGGCGGGTCTTCGTGGCCACCGCGACGACCGGGCAGGAAGCCCTGGACGAAACGCAACGCAAAGGAATGAAGTTCTTCAACCTGCGGGCGAAGAACGCCGACCGGCTCACCTGGGACGGCCCGCTGGTCTCGCTGACCACCGTCGAGGACTTCGCCGACGTGCTCGGGCCGGACACCAAGCAGCTCGGCACGCTGACCCCGCCGCGCGAGTTCAACCTGATGTTCAAGACGATCGTCGGCGCACTGGGCGGCGAGGACGACGCCGCGTTTCTGCGTCCCGAAACGGCCCAGGGGATCTTCGTCAACTTCAAGAACGTGGTGGACAGCACGCGGGTGAGAATCCCCTTCGGCATCGCGCAGATCGGCAAGGCCTTTCGCAACGAGATCACGCCGCGGAATTTCACTTTCCGCTCCCGCGAGTTCGAGCAGATGGAGATCGAGTTCTTCTGCCGGCCCGACACGTCCACCGAGTGGTATCAGTACTGGCGCGACCGCCGGTACCAGTGGTACGTCGACTTGGGCTTGGCCGGTGATCGGCTGCGGTTGCGGGACCACGACCCGGACGAGCTGAGCCACTATTCCTGCGGTACGGCCGACATCGAGTACGCCTTCCCGTTCCTGGCCGACGGCGAGTTCGGCGAGTTGGAGGGCGTGGCCCATCGCGGCGATTTTGATTTGCGCAGCCACATGGAAGGCAAGCTCGTCCGCCAGGGCGACGGGTTCGTCGTCGAGCTGAACGAACACGGCCAGCCGCGGCACCGCGGCAGCGGCAAGGACCTGACCTATTACGATGACCAGACCAAAGAGCGCTACGTACCGCACGTGATCGAGCCTTCGGCCGGCGCCGATCGGGCC